>NZ_JJNY01000022.1:0-69988 GCF_000690035.1 Pseudoalteromonas sp. S3431 | reverse complement strand
TAAATAAAAAATTTTTAACGACGTTATAGTGCAATTTAATTCGTTAAATTGATCAAAGATTTATGCAGGTTGGTATTAGATATAGGATAACTCTTTAAAGTAACAAAAAAGGGCCTTGCGGCCCTTCAACTTTAAATAACAATAGGAGAGTTATTTATTAAAAACGATATTCTGCGCCTATGTAGTAATAAGCACCATTAAAACCAAATGGAGCTGATCGGCGAGAGTATTCAAATACACCGGAGCTGCTTACTACAGTGTTACCGTTAGCATCAACGATTGTGCCTGAACGTGAGTTACCAATTTTGTTTTTGTCTGGGTAAACGTCGAACAGGTTATTAGCACCAATATTCACAGATAAATCTTCTGTTACGAAGTAATTAACTTTAACATCCGTTAATATTTCTGCCGAATAAGTTTGGCTATCACCATCCTCTACGGTGTATTCACCAAAACGATTCAGTGATAAATTAACCGTCCAGTCATCACGTTGATAAAGCGCGCTTAAATTAATGCGATCCTCTGGTTGCCACTCTTCGATGATTGAAATCTCTTGTTCCGAGAATACATCTTCAACCGGCACAGTTTCTAAACCAGAACCTGATGGCGTAAATAACGATACAACATCAGTTTCAGTAAAGTTAGCCGCAAGTGTAAAATCAAGCGTACCGCCTAAGCCTTCTGTATTCCATGTTGCAACAAAATCGATACCACGAGTTTCTGTATCTGCACCATTTAAGAAAAACTGACCAGCGCCTGCACCTGAGCTAACTAAGGCCGCATCTAAGCTTGAAGAAAGCCCTTTACCCAAACGGTTACTAATAACAATACGGTCGTCAATATCAATTGAGTAGTAATCAACTGTTAAATTGATGTTATCTGTCACGTTGTAAACGATACCTAAACTACGGTTTTGAGATTTCTCTTCTTTGAGTTTTGGAATACCTAAACTTTGTGCAAGTGTTGAGTCATTTCTAAATGTCCCTACTTCCTCAGCAACTAATGTACCATTAGGGCCTGTCACGAACTGCGTACTAATATTGTTAAAGTATAGCTGTTGCATAGATGGCGCTCTAAAGCCTGAACTTAATGCACCACGTAATGAAATATCATCTGTAACCGACCAGTTACCCGCTAGTTTAAAGTTAACAGTATCACCAAAACCTTTGTAGTTATCGTAGCGAAGTGCGCCAGATATAATAACATCTTCAATAAAGTAGGCTTCTGCATCCATATAAAATGAAATAACATCGCGTGACTCGTCAACCGACGATGCTGGAGATGAACCACCAAAACCTTGTGTGCCACCAGATGCATCTTCACTGCCTACACCACCACTTAACCCATCGTAAATACTTACGCCATTGTTTGTATCATAATCTCGGTATGCATATTCATTACCTTCTAGGATACGGTATTCGTCAGTACGAATCTCAGCACCCATTGCTAAAGAATAATCATCAAAGTTTTGTGTGAAATCAAGATTGATTGTTTGTAGTGAGAGCTCCATGCCATAAGCGTATGCTTCACGTGGAATAGTTGTACGAATATCAGCTGCACTTAAGCCTTGGTCGTAACGTAAAAAATTAGCGTATGAAGCATTAATTGTGTCACTTGTCGTGTAATCAATGCTGTTTTCACCGTAAGTGTAGGATAAATCTAAGCTAGCATCGTTATCAAATTGTGTCTTATAACCAAAGTTATATGAAATATCATCGATCGTTGTGTTGATTTTTGGTAAAAAACCTAGCGGAATCGTCGCATCATTATCTTGTAGTACTGGATTGCCACCCGCATTTGCATTGTGACGGAAAAATGCAGCTGATTCGTTATCACGCGTTGAATAAGTAATAAAGCCATAAAGCTCGCCATCGCCTAACTCATAACCTGTGTTAATTGTTAAACCAAACTGTTGAGAGTCGGCATCACCAATTCTAAATGTATCTCTGTCTGCGGTCACTTCTCGTGGATCGCCAGCCAGTAAAGTACCGTCACTTAATTCTGTACAACCGTAAAATTGGCATGAACCATGTAAACCAGCACGGTTAGTAGGTGAACGGTCGCGATAGTTAATTGTTGCATTTAAATAACCGTCATCGCCTAGTGCAAAACCTTTGTTAAAATCGACGTTAACTGTTTCGCCATCACCTTCTGAATATTGACCATAATTGATAGCCGCTTTACCGCCTTCACTACCATCTTTAAGTACAATATTAATTACACCGGCAATTGCATCAGAACCATACTGAGCCGCAGCGCCATCACGCAGAACTTCAATACGTTTAATAGCTGACGCAGGTATTGCATTCATGTCAGTACCCGCAGTACCACGTCCTACTGATGTATTAATATGAATAATACTTGCTTGGTGGCGACGTTTACCATTGATCAACACTAACGTTTGATCTGGACCTAAACCACGCAGTGTGGCAGGTCTTAATGCATCGGTACCATCACTAATCGACGAGCTTGAAAAGTTAAATGAAGGGGCAATAGACTGTAACATACGGCCAACTTCTGTTTGGCCCGTATTTTCAAGCGCTTCTGCACTTAGAATATCTACTGGAACGGGTAAATCTTCAACTGAACGTCCCGCTACACGGCTACCGACAATAGCAATTTTTTCAATTTTTTCTTGAGCAACTTCTTCTGCTGCATTCACACCTTGCGAATTTGCCGCAAGTAACGCTGGTAATATAGCTGCACTGACCGCTGAAAGCTTCATCATGTTGTTATCATTCCTGTTGATTTGTTTGAGTTTTATACTCAGTAATCCATTTTGATCAACAACCGCATCGAGCTCAGTTCCACCTAGTAATGCCTGTAAAGCATCAAGTTGGGTATAAAATCCATATACCGAATTTGCATCATACTGCTTAGCTAACTCATAAGAAAACACCACGGTTTGCTCTGTTTGCTTAGCAAATTCAATTAAGGCTTTGTCTGCTCGCTGCGCTTTTATATCAAATTGCACCATTTGCCCAGTGGTTTGCGTCGCGGCTTGTACACTGATGCTAAAAATAGCGGGGACAAGCACACTTAAACCACCCAATAAATACGTATGGTTACTGCGCAACTTATATAAACAGCTGACAAACAAAAATCCTCTATGGTTTTGTTTCTTTTTTTTAATCTTTTTTTTACGTGATATCTTTATAGGTGCAACTTTATCTAACATTAGCTTGATTTGCATAGCTGCTACTTATGATTCTGTATGGCGTTTAAGACTAACTACATGCTCGCCTAAGCGTTCATGATCAATCGAAAAATTAGTTTGTAAGCTCTCAAGTAAGCCAGCTACATCGCCGGCTTTAAATACACCAGCCACTTTAATACTAGCAAGTTCAGCTGACGACAATTCAAAACGCGTTGCGGTATAACGGCTTACTTCATTTAAAGCATCGCTTAATTGTTCACCATTGAAAATTAACATACCATTTTGCCATGCTAAATCGCGCTGAACATCGCCCGCAGAAAGTTGCGTTATCGGCTTTGTTATACTTTGCTCAATAATCGCTTTCTCGCCCGAAGTAACAATATTTGCATTAATTTTGCGAATTTTTTGCGTACTATTATCAGCAAGTTGATATGCTTTAAAATCATTAGCATCTACAGCAACACTTGGGTCGGTGATCATCACTTTACCTTCGGTAACCACAAGTTCTAAATCTGATGAAGTATTGCGTTGCACATTAAATACCGTGCCTAACGCGGTAAAGCTTTTATCACCAGCCATAACACTGAACGGACGCGTCGTATCTTTAGCCACATTAAATCGCCCTTCTCCACGACTGAGTAATAGCTGCCTGCGCCCTTTGCTGTAAGCAACTTCAAGTAAACTATTGGTATTTAACTGAACAATCGTTCCATCGGGTAAAACATAAGTAGCTTGCTCACCTACTTTCGTTTTATAAATTTTAGTATAATTAACTTTAGCAAGTTCTTGGTTATAACCATTTTCTAAATTGATCAGTAAATAGCTACACACCATTAATGCCGCAAATAAACTGGCTGCAATCGAGTAAGAAAACATCCATCTATTTTTAGACTGTTTGCTACTACGGTGCGGGAATAAATGACTTAATTCGTTTAAAACAGATATTTCATCCCAAAGCTGAGCAAGTTCATATACAGCATCTTGATGAGCAGTGCTTTGCATCATCCACAATTTAAATTGCTCTTTTTCGTCAGCACTTAAGCCGCGATCTATTGCACTTATCCAATTACAGGCTTTTTCGAGAATTAAATCTTTTGAGGTAAATTGATGTACGTTGCTCATTTTGAAACCCTCTCTAGGGGTAACGATTGCACTGACATAATACTTGCATCAGGAAGTTCGTGGGTTTTGTCATGCTCTCGCATATACAACATAGTCTGTAGTAATCCTTTGGCAATGTGCTTTTCAACCGTACTTTGACTTAATTGCATCTCGCTCGCTATCTCTTTTTGGCTCATGCCGTATACTTTTTTTAATATAAAACATTTACGAATTGATACACTTAATTGCTCTGTGGCTTTACAAAAAAGTAAAAAGCGCTCTTTAGATGTGTATTCATCTTCTAGCTGCATTGATTTAAGTAATACAGGCAACTCACTGTCTTGCTCAAGGGATTCGTTAAATTTATTATCCCATTTAGCAATATGATTAAGTGCTAAATGCTTTGCTGTTTTAAGCATATAACTGCGAGTAAATTGAATATCTTGCTTTAAGTCAGCTTCATAGCTTTTTACAAATGTTTCTTGCACAATGTCTTCTACGTCATCGGGCTGAACTATTCGAGAGACAAAGCGCTTAAGTTGACTTGAAATATCAACAAATGTTGACGTAAACGTTATTTTTTTCGTCATCCTTAACTAGCACCTGTTGTTATTTTTATTACCTTTAGATTACGAGTTTTGAGCATAAAAACAAGCAAAATGTTAACTTTGGGTTATTTATATGTATTGTTTTTAAAAAGGAAAGTTTATGAGTAAACTTTTAGACTATATACGATTAAGTTTTTTTGCGTGTGGTTTACTTCTAGGTGTGCAAATACCTGCATTTGTGAGTGATTTTGGGCAAGCACTATCAGCCCAATTAATTGAAGCTAATAATGCCGTTGCGCCTTTTAAAAGCGACGCAACTAAGTATTTCAATAATGATTTAAATAAGCTAATAAAACACTATCAAAATATTGATGATGAAATTGTGAACAAAGGGGCAAGTAATATCAGTACTCTTTACGAACGACAGCAAGATTTACAGATAGCCGTAAATAGGTTTGAGAAATCTCCGTATATATTTACTATGATCAGTGGCATGAGCGATATAAAGCAACAAGTATGGCAACGCTTTGAAGGTCAAATCATTTTAAAAAAAGACTCTATTATAGCCGCCATTGTTGCAGCCATAATAGTAGCCTTGCTTGCAGAGCTTACTGGTTATTTGTTTTTAACTGGAGTAAAACGCTCATTTAAACGCTTATTCGCAGCTCAAAAATAGTGATTTCATAAACTCATAAAATACATCGGTTTTACGGGTTGTTAAACTATTTTGCGGACGTAAAAACCAAACCGGTGCATCATCTTGTGCCATTACACCTGGCATTACTTCAACCAAAATACCGTTTTTAAGATCTTCATTAATCGCTATTTTTGACTTAATAGCGATACCATGACCTGCAATAGCAGCTTGTGTCATATTATCGGAGTTTGAAATAGTAAAACGTGTTTTAGCATTAAAGGTATGGATTTTTTTGTGTTCGTCAAAAAGCTTTAACTGGCGTTGCCACGGCAGGCAAACCCAATAATGTTCACTCAATTGCGTTAAATTTTCAGGCATGCCGTACTTTTCTATATAGCTAGGGGCTGCACACAGTATGCGACTATTGTTTACGATTTTACGAGAAAGTAATCCTGAGTCATTTAATTTTCCCACCCTAATTGCAACATCTTGAGCGTCATCAACCACATTTACAAAATGATCCGTTATTAAAAAATCAAGCTTTAGTTCAGGGTAAGCTTGCTCAAACTCATTGAGTTTAGGCATTACGTATTTTGAAAAAACCCATGGGGGCATTGTCACTCTTAGTAAGCCACTTACCGATGAGCTACGCGCACCAATACTATGCTCAGCATCGCGTAAAGCTTCTATTATGGCGCCAACTCGGGTGTAAAATATTTCACCTGCCGGAGATAGGCGTACTCGTCTGCTATCTCTAAAAACAAGCACTGTAGCAAGCTCTCGTTCTAGTTTACTTAAGCGATGGCTCACTGTTGCAGGCGATAAACGCTGCTCGCGGGCAGCAGCAAGTACTCCCTTGTTTTCAACTACAGCTATAAATGTTTCTAGGTCGCTCAAATTATACACAAACTTGCCAATCTCTATTTTCAATGTTTAACATTTTCGAATGAAGCTTTCAGTTTTGCAATGTTTATTTAAATAACTGGAACACTATAATTGTAGATAGTTTAATTATTGAGGTTCAATCATGAGTTTAAAAGCGCAAATAGATGCCTATAACGTACAAAAAGAGGCCAAGTTACCAGCTGACGTTTTAGCATTAATGAACACTACAAACGAAGAGCTTATTGCACAGCATATTAAAGACAATGCGTTGCAAATTGGTCAAAAAGTAGAAAATTTTAGCTTAGCCAACCATAACGGCGAAAACGTTGAGCTTGCGGATTTATTAAAAAAAGGCCCAGTAATTATTAGCTTTTATCGTGGTGGCTGGTGCCCATATTGTAATTTAGAGCTAAAAGCACTTAACGACTACTTACCACAATTTAAAACTCAAAGTGCTCAGTTAGTCGCAATATCACCACAACTTCCTGATGAGACTCTCTCAACTGCACAAAAAAACAACCTTGAATTTGACGTGCTTTGCGATGTGAGCAATAAAGTAGCTGAGCAATTTGGTTTATTATTTACACTTGATGAGCGTATCCAAGCGTTATATACGCAATTTGGTATTGATTTTGAACACTACTACGGCGATAAAAGCTTTAAATTGCCGCTACCGGCTACCTATGTAATAAACCAAGAAGGTGTTATTACATACGCATTTTTAAGCGAAGATTACACCCTACGCGCAGAACCTATTGATGTTATGGCAGCACTTGAATCGGAGAATAATTAATGTCTATTTTAAAATCGTTAAAAACACTCACTCTTTCACTACTTGTGGGCACAAGCCTTGTATCTGGTTACGCCGTAGCTGATGAACCAAAAGAACAAGCAAAACCTAAAGTGCTTATTTTTGATGTAAACGAAACCCTACTTGATTTAACGTCAATGCGCACCTCTATTGGTAAAGCATTAGGCGGACGTGAAGATTTACTACCACTGTGGTTTTCAACTATGCTACACCATTCACTAGTAGATACTGTAAGTGGTAGTTATCATGACTTTGGGCAAATTGGCGTGGCGTCACTCCTCATGGTCGCTCAAAACAACAATATTGATATTACTAGTGAACAAGCTAAAACAGCTATTGTTACACCTCTTTTAACGCTTCCTCCACACAGCGATGTTAAAGAAGGACTGGCGAAACTCAAAGCACAGGGCTATAAATTAGTGAGCCTTACAAATTCTTCAAACAAAGGTGTAAAGGCACAGTTTGAAAGCGCTGGTTTAATATCTTACTTTGATGCACGTTACAGCATTGAAGATATTAAAATTTACAAACCAGACTTACGTGCGTATGAGTGGGTACTTAAAAAGTTAAATGTAGCTCCAAATGAAGCAATGATGGTAGCAGCCCATGGCTGGGATGTTGCTGGTGCTAAAGAAGCGGGTTTGCAAACCACTTTTATAGCACGCCCGGGTAAAGCACTTTATCCATTAGCTAAAAAACCAGATCACGTTGTGAAAGATTTACATGAATTAGCCGCTCTACTTAAATAAGTATGCGCTGATGAATCAATACCCAAGCGGCCAATGTTAGGATGACATTGGCCGCTTTTTTATAACTCCTAGAGCGTGTTGAACTTTACGGTATTTATTCTCATAATCAGCATGTTAAAAAATTGAATGTAAACAAAGTATTTAGCCCGCTATGCGTTATTTTATCTGCTAGCAATTTAGTACTCACAACGCTACTATTAACTAAATACGTGGTGGAGAGTGTAATGAAAAGTCAAAGATTAGGTGAGTTTGAGCAATACTTTCAAATTAATGAAAGTATTAGAGTGAATTTATTAGCTGTGACAAATAAGCAAGTCCCTAAGTCACAACTTGAGCTTGAAGACGATATTCCTCCATTATTTAAATTAGCCAACGAAGTCAGTGAACTCGAACAAAGCTCTTTGCGTCCTCTGCGTAACTTAGGCGATATAGCACAAGAGTTAGCCGCTTTTTTACAAGCACAGTCACGTAAAATAGATTTAATAATGAGCCATATTTTGGCCTCAGAACAAGCCCAAGATAACGCAATCCAATGTGACAGCTATGGCGGTGGCGGTATTCGCTTTACATCACCAGAAGTACACTCAATTGGCCAAGCATTTAGAACAAAACTGTTTTTACATCACGAAGCATCTGCTGTGTACTGTTATACTGAAGTTGTAGCAGTAGAGAAACAAGATAGTGAACATTACCAATACACCCTGCTTTTTACCGCAATTAGAACCACCGACCAAGAACTTATTGTTAGAGCGAGTTTACATGCTCAAACCCGCCAACTTAAAAAACGTCAAGAACTTGAACCAAACCAAGGCGACCTAAACAGTGATAATTAGCTGACATCTTTATGTAAAATGCTAAACTAGCGTCATCTTAATTAGTATATAAAATTCATGAACTTTAGACTTTTACCAGAATGGGCCGAGCAAGACGCCGTTATGCTTACGTGGCCTCATAAAGACACCGATTGGGCCGACAACTTAGCACGTGTAGAACCTGTATATATTGAACTTGCTAAACACATAACAACGCAGCAACAGCTTGTTATTGTGGCGCATAACAGTGCCTTAAAAGTGCATATTACAGCTTTACTAAATAGTGCTAACGTCTCTCTTAATCGTGTTCATTTTGTAGTAACGCCTACTAACGATACATGGGCGCGCGATCATGGTCCGCTTACTTGCGCCGCTATTGATTCACCAGAGCAATTAAAAGTATATGATTTTACTTTTAATGGTTGGGGCAATAAATTTAAAAGCGCATTAGACAATCAAATTAATCGTACTTTGGTAAAAGAGCTAAGTAGCACAAACAACCAATATCAAGCGCTTGATATGGTACTTGAAGGTGGCGGTATTGAAATAAACGAGCACGGTGTGTTGCT
The DNA here is from genome assembly GCF_000690035.1 of Pseudoalteromonas sp. S3431. Lineage (NCBI taxonomy): Bacteria > Pseudomonadati > Pseudomonadota > Gammaproteobacteria > Alteromonadales > Pseudoalteromonadaceae > Pseudoalteromonas > Pseudoalteromonas sp. S3431. The sequence goes on along the minus strand of NZ_JJNY01000022.1, from coordinate 60,719 downwards.
AACAACCAGCGAATGTTTGCTTAATAAAAACCGTAACCCTGATTTAAACCCAAATGATATTGAAGCACTTTTAAAAGAGCACTTGGGCGCGACCAGTTTTTTATGGGTTGAACATGGCTATTTAGCGGGCGATGACACCGACAGCCACATTGATACTTTAGTGCGTTTTGCTCCAAATAATACCCTTGTATATGTGCAGTGTGACGATAAAACTGATGAGCACTTTAGCGCACTTGATGCGATGGAAAAACAACTAAAAACCTTTAAAACTGCCGATAACACCCCATATAACTTAATTGAGTTACCGTGGCCAAAAGCCGCTTATGACGATGAGCAAACACGCTTACCGGCTACCTACGCTAACTACTTAATTATTAATAATGCTGTGCTTGTGCCAACGTATAATGATGCCAATGATGAGCGTGCTCTTGCGCAAGTTCAAAAAGCATACCCACAACACACTATTATTGCCGTTAATTGCCAACCAATAATTGAACAATTTGGCAGCCTGCACTGTATTACAATGCAATTACCTCGTGGATTTTTAGCTGGAGCAGCACAATGACAAGCCCTGCAAAATTAACCGTTGCGTTAGTGCAACAAAGCAATACCGATAACGCTCAGGACAATATGGCAAAATCAATGAGTGCCATTCGTGAAGCCGCTCAAAAAGGTGCAAAACTGGTTGTACTTCAAGAGCTACACCGAAGCCTCTATTTTTGCCAAACCGAAAATGTTGACGTATTTGATTTAGCCGAAACCATTCCAGGCCCTAGCAGTAATGCCTTAGGTGAGCTTGCTAAAGAGCTAGGCATTGTTATTGTAGCCTCTTTATTTGAAAAACGCGCTACGGGCCTTTATCACAATACTGCGGTTGTATTAGAGAAAGACGGCAGCATTGCGGGTAAATACCGTAAAATGCATATTCCTGATGACCCAGGTTTTTACGAAAAATTTTACTTTACCCCAGGTGATATCGGTTTTGAGCCTATTCAAACATCGGTGGGTAAATTAGGCGTGCTAGTATGTTGGGATCAATGGTTTCCTGAAGCTGCACGTTTAATGGCAATGGCAGGCGCTGAGATATTAATTTACCCAACCGCTATCGGTTGGGATCCTAACGACAACATTGCTGAGCAAACTCGTCAAAAAGATGCGTGGGTTATTAGCCAGCGTGCTCATGCTGTTGCCAATGGTGTGCCGGTAATTAGTTGTAATCGCGTAGGCCATGAAAGTGACCCAAGCGGACAAAGCGATGGTATTTCGTTTTGGGGAAATTCGTTCATTGCAGGCCCACAAGGTGAACTATTAGCAGAGGCGAATAATACTGATGAGCAAATTTTAGTAGTAGAAATTGATCAAAAACGCTCAGAAAACGTAAGACGTATCTGGCCTTTCTTGCGTGACCGACGAATTGATCACTATAAAGACCTAACAAAAATATACCGAGACTAAGTAAACTTAACTCAAGATGGCTCTTACTTGCTAAGAGCCAACTATAAATGGAGTAATAAATGGCGTTTGAGCAATGGGCAGCCTTGCCTTGGGTAAAATCTCAAAAAGATAAAATTCAATGGGGCCAGCTAAGCGGAAGTGGTTTAAGTATTGCCATTGCTGAAGGCGTTAAACAACAAGACAACTTAGTCTTGATTGTTACGCCTGATACACCAAGCGCACTTCGCCTTGAAACAGAATTAGAATATTTATTACCCGATAACCCAGTCATGGTATTTCCTGATTGGGAAACTCTGCCATACGATCACTTTTCTCCCCATCAAGATATTATTTCAGCCCGTTTAGCCACTTTAAATACCTTAAAAAAAGAACAACAAAGTGTGTTAATTGTGCCTGTATCTACCTTAATGTTGCGCACAGCCCCAGTCTCGTTTATTTACGGTTCAACAATAAACTTTAAAGTGGGCGAAAAGCTAGACACACATAACTTTCGTGACAACTTAGAGCAAGCTGGTTATTTAAATGTTCAACAAGTAATGGAGCACGGCGAATACGCTATACGCGGCTCTATCGTTGACTTATACCCAATGGGTAGCCCGCACCCATTTAGACTCGACTTTTTTGATGACGAACTCGATACCATTCGCTTATTTGATGTAGAAACGCAGCGTTCTGATGAAAAAGTAGATAAAATTGAGCTACTTCCAGCGCATGAATTTCCTACTAACGACGCTGATATTGAACGTTTTAGAATAAGCTACCGTGAAAAATTTGGCGCAAGCTCGCAGCAAGACTCAGTATACATGCAAGTAAGCAAAGGTAACTGGCCTGCAGGTATTGAATACTACATGCCATTATTTTTTGAAAAGCTCGCGACTATTTTTGACTACCTGCCAGATACAACAACTGTTATGCAGCTGGGTGATTTAGAGCATGCGGCAGATAACTTTTGGCACGATGTAAATGTACGCTATGAAAACCGCAGAGTTGACCCACTTCGTCCATTACTTGAACCTAATGCGCTTTATCAGCCTATTGAAGAGCTGTTTTCTAATTTAGGCAATTTTGCACGTATTAGATTATCCCTTGCAAAGCTTGGCACTAAAGCAGGTAATAAAAACTTAAGCGTTAGCGAGCTGCCAGCAATTCGAATAGACCATAAACAGCATGAACCTTATGGCGCGTTTATAAATTATGTAGCAGAACAAAAAAAGAAAAAAGGCCGTATATTACTCAGTGTTGAATCAGATGGTCGTCGTGAATCATTGCTGAGCATTTTAAAACCAAGCGGTTTAAAATTTAAAGAATTTGAAACACTCGAACAATTTACAAAAAGCGCGAGTGACGTAGGCTTAATAGTAAGTCCGCTTGAGCAAAGTGTAGTACTTGGTACTAAACCAAGCCTTTCTATTATTACCGAGCAAGAACTGCTTGGTATAAAAGTATCTCAGCGCAGACGCCGCAAGCACAAGTACGAAGCCAGCCAAGATGCGCTAATCCGTAATTTAGCTGAGCTTAAGGAAGGCCAACCTGTTGTGCATCTCGATCATGGTGTTGGCCGTTATCAGGGTTTGCAAACAATTGATGCTGCAGGTGTAGTTACTGAATTTGTAACAATTACTTACGCAAGTGAAGCTAAACTTTACGTGCCAGTATCTGCATTGCATATGCTTAGTCGTTACTCTGGCGGTGAAGAAGCTAGCGCCCCGCTACATAAGCTTGGCTCAGATGCATGGGAAAAAGCAAAAAAACGTGCGGCTGAAAAAGTTCGTGATGTAGCAGCAGAATTACTCGACATTTATGCACAGCGCCAAGCAAAACCTGGTAATAAATTTACCCTAGACGCCCCTGCATATCGCCAATTTAGCGATAGCTTCCCGTTTGAAGAAACAGACGATCAGCGCAACGCCATAGAAGCAGTGTTAGGCGATATGCAATCAAAACAAGCCATGGACCGCTTAGTGTGTGGTGACGTAGGCTTTGGTAAAACAGAAGTGGCCATGCGCGCTGCTTTTGTAGCAGTTAACGATGATAAGCAGGTAGCTATTTTAGTGCCCACCACCCTGCTGGCTCAACAACACTATGAAAACTTTAAAGACCGCTTTGCTGATTTTCCTATTGAAGTAGGTGTACTTTCGCGTTTTAACTCCACTAAAGAGCAAAAAGACACGCTTGAGAAAATGGCCAACGGTAAGCTCGATATAGTTATTGGTACGCATAAACTTATTCAACATGACATTAAGTTTAACGATTTAGGCTTGTTAATTGTGGATGAAGAGCATCGCTTTGGTGTTCGCCAAAAAGAGAAAATTAAAGCACTGCGCGCTGACGTAGACATACTCACACTGACTGCAACGCCAATACCTCGTACACTTAACATGGCCATGAGCGGCATGCGCGATTTATCAATAATCGCAACGCCGCCTGCTAAACGTTTAGCGGTAAAAACCTTTGTGCGTCAACGCGATGTAGAACTAATACGCGAAGCAGTACTGCGAGAAATTAAACGCGGTGGCCAAGTTTACTTTTTGCATAACAATGTAGAAACTATTGAGCGTGTTGCACAAGAAATTAGTGAATGGGTGCCGGAAGCGAGTGTGACTACAGCTCATGGCCAAATGCGCGAGCAAGAGCTTGAGCAAATAATGACTGACTTTTATCATCAAAAATACAACGTGCTGGTATGTACCACAATTATCGAAACAGGTATCGATGTACCTACGGCCAATACCATTATTATGGATAGAGCAGATAAACTCGGCCTTGCGCAATTACACCAATTACGTGGGCGAGTGGGTCGAAGCCACCATCAAGCGTATGCCTACCTACTAACAGGTGACCCTAAAGCGCTTTCTAAAGATGCGAGCAAACGCTTACAAGCAATCGAATCGTTAGAAGATTTAGGTGCAGGTTTTGCCCTCGCTACACACGATTTAGAAATACGTGGTGCGGGTGAGTTACTTGGCGATGATCAATCAGGTCAAATGCAAACCATCGGCTTTAGTTTGTATATGGAAATGCTCGAACAAGCAGTAAATGCGCTGCGCGAAGGTAAAGAACCAACGCTTGAAAACCTACTTCAAAAACAAACCGAAGTAGATTTAAAACTGGCTGCATTATTACCTGATGACTACATACACGATGTAAATGCACGCTTAGGTATGTACAAGCGCGTTGCTAGTTGTGCTAACCTTGATGATATGGATGAACTACAGGTCGAGCTGATAGACCGTTTTGGTTTACTGCCTGATGCTGCTAAAAACTTATTTAGCCTGCAGCAACTTAAAATGCAAGCCAGTAATTTAGGCATTACAAAAATTGAAGCGAACCCTAAAGGCGGTTACTTTGAGTTTAGCCAAGATACCAAGGTTAACCCTAGCTTCATCATTGGCTTGATACAAAGTGCGCCTAAGGTGTACAAAATGGATGGCGCAAATAAACTGCGCTTTGCAATTAGTGAGGCAAATGCCCGCGAACGCTTAAAAATGGTCACTGCAATGATTGCAGATTTCGAAAAAAAGGTTAGCCATTAATGTTGCTAAAAAAATCGCTTGTTGTTTTATGCTGCTTATTTAGCAGCACTGCATTTGCAGAGCGTTGGTTTGAGGTTGAGGTGCTTGTATTTAAACAACTCCCCGCCCCTTACTTACAAGAAGACTTTAGCCTTAAACACAAAGCTATCGAAGATAAGAACACCCTAGACTTACTAACACCTCTTTATAAAGAGCAAGCAATGCAAGCGTGTATTGATGGTGACGTTCGTTTTCAAAAACGCTCATTTACCGACTCTTTAGTTAATCTAAATCCACAGTCGAATGTGTGTGACGATAGTATTGACTATATACAAAGCTACGATGAACTCCCGGTAACGCCAATTGCTGAAACGCAAGAAACTATGGAACAAACCTACCTCTTATCACCTGAACAATTACAGTTTAAAACTCAATACACAGAGCTTGTACGAAAAGGATTAACACCTATTCTGCATACTGGTTGGCGCTTTGAAGAAGCGAGTAAGTCCCGTGCACCAAGCGTGCGCTTAATTGCAGGTAAACATATAAGAAATAACATAAACACCATTCCTAGCTACTCAAACCCCGATTTTATCAGCTTACTAAACTCCCAACCTAAGCTATTTAACGATCCAGATAAACTAAACGTTAATTGGGAATTAGAGGGCTTATTTAAAATCCATCTACGTCATTATCTCTACATAACAGCCGATTTTGATATCAGTCAAAAGCTAGAAAATGGCGACATAGAATCAGCCCGCTTTTCACAGTTTAGACGTGTGATAAGCAGCGAGATTCATTACTTTGATCATCCTCGTATGGGAATGATTGTACAAATAAGAAAATTTAATCATTAATCGTATTTACCAAATAGGAAATAACAATGAAAAAACTCCTCATTATTGTGGCTACACTTAGCCTTGCAGCTTGTTCAAAAGTAAGCTTAGAGAATTACGAAAAAATAGAAATCGGAATGGATAAAACTGAAGTAGAAACACTATTAGGTAGTGCGGATAACTGTGTAGAAAAAACACTTCATACTAATTGCGTTTGGGGTGATGAGACTAAAAATATAGAAATCACATTAGTATCAGATAAAGTAACTTTATACAGTAAGCACGGTTTAACTAAATAGACGTATACTTATAGAAAAAGGAGGGCAGATTTAAGTCTGCCCTCCTTTTTTATACTAATTGCATTAAATTAGTGAGTTATTTAATTCGCTAGAATGATCATGTTTTTAATAAAAGGCGTATTATTTTGTAGAATAAATAAGTTCTATATTAACTATTTTACTGCGATTAAGGGTGATTTTATAACGTTGGTAAAGCTTTTTATCCTCTTCAGTTAACACCAGCACCATGTTTAATTGATAACGCCTTTCTACTGCCTGCTTAGAAATTTTATTACTGTCTAAATGATATAACTTGCCCTCTCCCCGCTTTAAGTAACGTGCAAACGGTGCAAGGTTAAAATGTAATGTTTGCTGTAGCGTATCGTAACCTGGTAAAAATTCTTTTGCGCTTACACGCGTTTCACTTGCAAAATGCAACCACTGAGCCGCTTGTTTATTTTGCTGACGACGTTTTGAAAAGATAGATTTAACTTCTTTAGGGATTTTTTTAAAACGTGTGTATTCGAGCCAAATAAACTGACTCGCTATTTTATCTTTAGTAATGCTATTTTTAAAACTAAATCGCCATTTAGGTCTACCCTGCACAATAGCCCGCCAGATTACACGTGTTATGTCTTCTTTAAATATTTCTCGTAAGCCATAGATCAGCCCTAAAATCAAAATAAGGGTTGCAGTTACTTCTGTAAAACTTGAGCGCGCGTTTAATATTACCACCATCACAAAAGCCATTATAACGGCCGTCACTGTGCCTTTAACCAAACGTTTTAGATAGCTATTCAAAAATCGCGTTTGCCGCTGTAATATAACGCCATGCTCAATTAAGCGTTGTAGCAAGCGCATCTTATTCGTTATTCGATTAGCATCTTGCATGGTGGTTTCAGAATTATAATTTTTATCAGCGCGGTACGTATTTTCATTTTTACAAAATTGTAGTAACTCATTACGTTCTTTTGCATAATCGCTGCTACGTGGGCCTTCATCTAAAAGCTTTAAAAAAGATTGCTCAACATGCCAACTCAAGTAATTATCGGCATTGGTAAAAAATGGCAGTAACTTTTCATCATCAGGCGTATATCGACGCAGCTTTTTTAAAAGTCCTTCACTTTGTTCGTACACTTCATTGGCGCGTTTATAAAAATCATCAGCCTCGCTAATTTTTAACGCATCTTTTATATCGGCGTCGAGTGCTAAACGTACTTGGTAACAGAATAAATTAAGATTTTGCCGGTAATCTTGCTGTTCGCCTTTGTTTTTACTAACGAAACGACTTCGCACCAAGGGCAAATGAATATTATTAGCGTTATACGCTAAGTGCGATTTAAAATGGTTATTAAAGTAGGATTCTTCAGTGAGGGTTTGCGGATTAATCCCCATTTCGTTCGGAATCGAAAAGTACAGATCAATACGCTGCTCAGAACGGGGGTTCAGTTCTGGTTCAATGACAAAAGATAAGTTTTCGTCTTGTTTTAACAATCAGTTCTCCTTCTAATTTACTCTTTAAGTGTACTTGCCTCCTTCGTTTTGTTCAATAAAAAAGGCCCAGTAAATACTGAGCCTTAATGAATTTATATTACTAATTAAAGTTTAATATTAACACCAGCAAATAAACGGCGACCTAGTACATCGTATGTAAATGGGTCAGTGTTTGAGTCATTGTTACCTGAGTAATACGGTGGCTCTTTGTCAAACATGTTATTAACACCAGCAGAAACGGTCAATACATCATTGATCATGTAAGATGCGCTAATGTCGTGGTATACAACTGATGGTGTAGTTGGTGCATAACAGCTATCATCGCTAACACATGCAAAGCTATCCATACCCGCTATGTAACGAGCTTCGTAAGTAGCATCCCAGTTATCGCCTTTAACTTTTAAGCTAAAGTTTGACTTAATGTCTGCGTAACCACCTGAACCACTGGTAATTAATCCTGAATAATCTACGATAGCACCAGTATCAACAACATACTCATCTAAGTAAGTTGTATCTAGGCCTGCTTTCCACGCTAAACCTAACGCATCAAATGAGTAGTTAAGGTTTAAATCGATACCAGATGTTTTCTCTGAACCAATGTTACGTAGTTGGTTATTGAAAACAATACGGCCATCAGCTTGGAATACGGCTGAAGTACTAGTACATACATCATTAGAGCTACTATTTGCATTACCAATACATTGGTCAACTACAAATTGGTTGTTGTAAGTAGAAATAGCATTTTCGATTTCAATGTCGTAGTAATCTACTGTCATTGAGAAACCTTCAAACCATTCTGGCTCATATACAACACCAAATGTAAGCGTATCAGCTTCTTCAGGTGTTAGGTTTTGGTTACCACCAACAGTTACTTCTGCTTGGCTATCAGCACCTGGGTAACTAACTTGCTCGTACGATGGCGCGTTACCTGAATAAAGCTCATCTACAGTTGGTGCACGGAATGCTGTAGAACGAACACCACGTAGCATTAGTTCATCATTTACACGCCAAGTTAAGCCTAGTTTCCAAGTTTCATCTGAACCGAATGTGCTGTAATCAAACGCACGAATCGCTGCACTTAGTTCGATAGAATCAGCAAAAGATGCATCAGCTAATAAAGGAATTGCAAATTCAACAAACGCTTCATTTACATCAAAGCCACCGCTTGTTGGATCTACACGAGGGTCATTGCCTAAACCTTGTGCTGCAATTGAATCAGGTGTGTACCAAGCTTTTTCTTGACGGTGTTCAACACCGGCTGCAAATGCTGCATAGCCAGCAGGCATTTCAAATAGTTCACCTGAAAGTGATGCCGCTAGGATAAATAACTGGCTGCCACCTGAGTTTTGTTCTGTGTAAATATACTCTTGTACATTTGACTGAGCCCAAGCTGCTTCATCTAACGGATTAAATGTACCGGCTTCAATTGCAGAATTAATTGCAGAAACATTGTGTAAGTTACTCATTTTATCTACAGAGTCGTTACGACCAAAGTTTGCAGAAAAATCCCAAGAGTAATCGCTAATTTCACCTTCAGCGCCTAGCACGATACGAACGGTATCAACCGTTTGAGATAAATCACGCGTACCACTTTCAGCCATACGACGACGGTAGCTAATCTTGTCATTGTAAGCGTAGTTAGTTGCTGTAGTTACGTAATTATCATCTGCATCTTTTACAAATGCATTATTAGCAACTTGACGTTTATCATAAGTTTGGCTTAATAAACTATCACCCATGCTATCAGCATAAGTAAAACCAAAATTAATAGGTTGCGGTGCTAATTGTTGCTCAGACCAACGCTTGGTATAAGTAAATTCACTGAAAAGCCTAGTATCATCACTTATTTCATATTTACCAACACCTGTAATGTTTAAACGTTCCATAGGTGTGTATAAGTAGCTCTTTGCTGCATAGTTATATGCATCAGCTGCATCGGTAAAGCGATGTAAGCTACCACCAAGTCCGCTTAAGCCGCTATCATTTGCAACGCCTTGTTGTTCTATTTCGCCATCACTGTTTACTATGCCAGCAGTGTTTACGTTGTAAATGTGTCCGCCTTCGCTGAACGAAGAACCACCACAGTAAAGACCATTGTCGCCTTCAAATAATGGGCAATTTGAAAAACCACGATCAGCTTGGCTTGCTTCTCCACGATTAGTGTACTGCGCACCAAAAACGATATTACCTTTATCGAATGAAGTACCTACAGTAAAGTCAATCGACGTTTCAGATGCATCATGTTTAGATGTCATTGCTGAATTAACGTTTAAATCTAACCCTTCAAAATCATTTTTAAGAATGATATTTACTACACCTGCAACCGCATCTGTGCCGTATACAGCTGAAGCACCGTCTTTAAGCACTTCAATTTGTTTGATCATTGATACTGGAATAGTGTTCAAATCAACAGTTGATGAAGCGCCAGTACCTGAGTTGATCATACGACGACCATTTACAAGCACTAAAGTACGCTGTGAACCTAAGCCACGAAGATCAATAGATGCATTACCGCCTGAACCATTGTTCACGCCAGGATTAGTCATTGCACCGCCAGTGGCTGTCATTTGTTGAAGCACACTGTCTACAGATGTTGCGCCAGAAGCTCTGATTTCATCTGCGCCAATTAGCGTTACTGGGCTAGCGGTTTCCATGTCAGAACGCTTAATGCGAGAACCCGTAATTTGAATCTTTTCGATTGATTTTGCTCCTTCGTCAGCCGCTAAAACTTGCACACTTGAGAACATCGGGATTGCTGCGATTACAGCTAAACCAAGAGTTGATTTTTTCATTAAAGAACCCTACTTGTTGGAAATTTACCGTGATTGGTAATGCTCACTTGTTATAAGAATAGTGAGTCAGGTCGGCAACTTAGGCGCTTTTAACTGAACGAAAACTTAACGAGCGGTCAGATTTTAATTTCCGTAAAAATAGAATAACCAGTAAAGGTACACACGTTACAGATTGTTTCATTGTTAATTAATAAATACACATAAATATCAGTGATTTATATGATTTATGATACATTCGAAAAACATCTGAAATCAAAGTGATTCACTTTGTAATCAAATGTAATTAGTGGAAAAATATCCCGATATTTGATTAATTAACAAGTTAATCACAGCGCATTATTAAAACCGCAAAACTAAATGTTAATTACTAACCATATTTATGCAGAATGAGCGATTAATTAGTCTTATTTAGCTGCTTAGGAGGCGTTTCAGGAGAAATTTTTTATTCAGGAAACATTAAAAATTGAACTTTTTAAAATCACATCAAAAGTAAATATAATTTTAGCCATGGCTTACTTTTAGATATTTATTTTAAGAGCATACATTTACTTTTTAGCTTAAGTAAAAGCCTGTTTCGTACCGTTGCTTTATAGATAGCTGACAATAATTATTAAACACCAAATACTCGCTGTTCAAAATATCTCTTTAAAATGTTTTTTGCTGGCCTAGTAGTTACAAGTGATCAGAACTGGGCTTTGCTTAACCTGAAATCGGATTACTTATTCTTTAGTGTAGGACTGTGGATATAAACTAGGAATGGCTATCAACAAGGTTAGGTCATAAATTGCGTCATCACTTTAATAAGTTCCTACCCAATCAATAAAAACTTAATACGTGCTAATTTATGTAAAAGCTTTAAGGACTGTTGACCTTGCAGAATTAAGTTTGTTCTACGTAATGGAATTTGATCACGGCGCGAGATTTGTAACCTTGCAGGCTAAAAAAGCGAGCTACAAAGGGAAATCATCCCTAGGTCTAATTCATAGGGCGGCACATGTTTGGCATTTATACTGCGTTATCACCGCTTGGTTGAAATAAAAATACTGCGCAGGCGTACGCTGCCTAAAAACGATGCATTCTGCTGAAAATTCAATCTCGAAAGATAAACCGCTTCTGAGTGATCTAATTAATTTAAATATCGTAACTTTATATGATTAGTACGTTACATAAAAATTATAGTTAAGTATCTGTTCTACTAAAGATGTTTGATTAAGTATTGTGAGCTCCAAGCGCCAAAGCATATTCTTTTCAGAGCAAATACCGACCATAGTGTTGCTTTGCCAAAGTCCACCCTTTTTTATGAACTGTTGAGGTATGTACCCCATATACATAGTAACGCCTTTTAATTTTGCGTCTGTAATGTGCAACCCGTTTGGTAGCTCACTGAAAATTGTAAATGGAGTTTCGGGGGAAAGTGTAGAATTGCTTAACCATACTTTAACACCACTTGGGAAAGTACATGGTAAATTGGCATCACATTGCGTTGTTTTTAGAAGCTGGGCTTCATTTTTTTCAGAAAAATCACATGCTATTAATAAAAAAAACGCTACAAAAAATATGGGTAATCTATATATAAGCATAACAATCTCGCTGTAAATAAAAGCGAATACTAATAATCGGGTCTATAAATAACAAGTGGGAGTGTTACTATTAGTCGAAATATGGCACAAACTGTATCAAAAAATAAACAACAAGCTCACAAAGTTTGATTGATGTCATAATATTACGTAATTGACCTATCTTTTTTAGGTCAAAAAATTTATCATTTCACCCGCAAAAATTAAGGGTTTCTCGAGTTTGTTTTCTGAAGCATTCATGCTTTGAACGTTTTAGGTAACATGCTTGTGAAGTAATAGTAGGCCCCACTTTTTAAAAGTGGGTAATTCATTTCTAAACGCATTTATTGCAGCGGAAGCCAGAAAATGAGCCAAACAGTAGCATCACAAACTGAGTATAACTATAAAGTTGTACGCCAATTCGCTATTATGACAGTGATTTGGGGCATCGTTGGCATGAGTATTGGGGTTCTGATTGCTGCCCAATTAGCTTGGCCAGCACTTAACTTTGATACACCATGGTTAACATACTCTCGACTACGTCCGTTACACACGAACGCAGTAATTTTCGCATTTGGTACTAGTGCACTTTTTGCGACGTCTTATTACGTCGTACAACGTACTTGTCAAACGCGTCTTTTCTCAGACAAACTCGCCGCCTTTTCATTTTGGGGCTGGCAGCTGGTTATAGTATTAGCAGTAATAACGCTTCCTTTAGGTATTACTAGCTCAAAAGAATATGCAGAACTTGAGTGGCCAATCGATATTTTAATCGCTGTGGTTTGGATTGTTTACGCCATTGTATTCTTTGGTACTTTAATCAAGCGTAAAGTGTCGCACATTTATGTTGCTAACTGGTTCTATGCTGGCTTTATAATTACTGTTGCAGTGCTTCATATTGTAAACAGCATGGCTGTGCCTGTGTCGTTAACTAAATCATACTCAATCTATGCAGGTGCGGTAGATGCGATGGTTCAGTGGTGGTACGGTCATAACGCTGTAGGTTTCCTATTAACTGCTGGTTTCTTAGGTATGATGTATTACTTTGTACCAAAACAAGCAGGTCGCCCAGTTTACTCATACCGCTTATCGGTAGTTCACTTTTGGGCACTAATTTCATTATATATCTGGGCAGGTCCTCACCACCTTCACTACACTGCACTTCCTGATTGGACGCAAAGTTTAGGTATGGTTATGTCTATTATCCTATTCGTGCCGTCTTGGGGTGGTATGATTAACGGTATTATGACCCTATCAGGCGCGTGGCATAAACTACGCACTGACCCAGTATTACGCTTCTTAGTTGTTTCATTGTCTTTCTACGGTATGTCTACGTTTGAAGGTCCTATGATGGCAATTAAATCTGTAAATGCGTTATCTCACTACACAGATTGGACAATCGGCCACGTACACTCAGGTGCGCTAGGTTGGGTTGCTATGATTTCAATTGGTGCTATTTACCACTTAATTCCTGCGTTATTTGCGCAAGGTCGTATGTATAGCGTTAAATTGGTTAATACCCACTTCTGGTTACACACTGTAGGTGTTGTTTTATACATTGTTGCAATGTGGATCTCTGGTGTAATGCAAGGTCTAATGTGGCGTGCAGTGAATGCTGACGGTACATTAATGTACAGCTTTGTGCAGTCTTTAGAAGCGTCGCATCCTTTCTACATCATGCGTTTTGTAGGCGGTGTATTCATCGTAACAGGCATGTTAGTTATGGCTTATAACGTTTTCCGTACAATTTCAGCTGAGAAAGAATCTCTGAAGTTAGACGCGCAAGCACAATTAGCATAACGGAGTGAGATGATGAGCAATAAAAATTCACAAAATAAACATGAGATAGTAGAAAAAAACGTTGGCCTTATGGCTATTCTGACTGTTTTTGCTATCAGCTTTGGTGCATTAGTTGAAATTACTCCGCTAATGTTCCAAGACGACACAACTAAACCAGTAGAAGGCCTACGCCCTCTTAACGCTTTAGAAATGGAAGGCCGTGATATATATGTACGTGAAGGTTGTTATAACTGTCACTCACAAATGATCCGCCCTTTTCGTGATGAAGTTGAGCGTTACGGTCACTACTCTGTTGCAGGCGAATCAGTATGGGATCACCCTTTTCAATGGGGTTCTAAACGTACTGGTCCTGACCTTGCTCGCGTTGGTAAACGTTACTCGGACGATTGGCATTATGCTCACTTAGTTGACCCACGTGCCGTGGTTCCTGAGTCGAATATGCCAGGTTTTCCTTGGTTAGCAGAGGATAAGGTAGATACAAGCCTGACTCTGAAAAAACTACAAATTTTCCGTGATACTTTTGCTATTAACCCAGAAAACCCTAAACACCCGGGCCTAGGTTATGGCAGCGACGAAGAACTTAAAGCTGATGTTGAAAAAGTTAACGCTATGAATAACGGCGAAGGCGCAACGGAGATGCAAGCTCTAATCGCGTATTTACAGCAACTTGGTACCCACTTGAAGTAAATTATTATGGATTACGGAACATACAGAGGCATTTTGACTCTGGTAATTTTAGTATTGTTTATTGTGATTGTTGTATGGGCATACAGCAAGCGTAGCAAAAATCGTTTTGATAGCGCTGCTAATGCCATTTTCGAAGATGAAAAAAAACATAACAACACACTCTCTAACGAGGAAAAGGAGTCTGAAAAATGACTAGCTTTTGGAGTATTTGGGTTATTGTATTAACCCTTGCATGCTTATGCATCATCTTTGGCTTATTAGTTTGGAACTTAAAAAACTATGCTGGCGTAAAAGAAGGTGAAAGCTGTGGACATGAATTTGACGGCATTGAAGAGCTAAATAATCCACTACCAAAATGGTGGACTTACATGTTTTTCGCAACTTTTATTTGGTCAGTATATTACCTTGCAGCTTACCCAGGTTTAGGTAACTGGGAAGGTTTAGGTAAATGGACTAGTTCTAATCAAGGTATTACGTCTTTAGCTGAGTCTAAAAAAGCAGTTGCAGAGGCCAAAGCTGAAGGTCGTTTTGTTAAACTCGATAAAGAGTACGAAGCCGCAGAAGAACGCTTTGGTCCTATTTTTAACCGACTTGCACAAGTGCCGGTTTTAGATTTAGTTAATTCTAAGTTTGAAGGTGACGCAGCGCAGCAAGTTGCTCTAAAAAATGGCGACAAACATGAGCAAACAGATGGCCAATTAGCCATCGAAATTGGTCAGCGTTTATTCTCACAAAACTGTGCGCAATGTCATGGCTCTGATGCACGTGGTGGTACTGGCTTCCCTAACCTAACTGATAAAGATTGGTTATATGGCGGAACACCTGACAAAATTAAAGAAACACTTCTTTATGGTCGTATTGCAGCAATGCCAGCTTGGGGTCCTGCTCTTGGCGAGCAAGGCGTTAAAGAAATGACAGCACATGTGCTGAGCCTTTCTGGTCGTACTGTTAACCAAAAAGATGCAGCAGCAGGTGCCGCTAAGTTTGCAATGTGCGCCGCATGTCACGGTGCTGATGGTAAAGGGTCGGTTGCACATAACCTACCATTTGGCGCACCTAACCTGACTGATAACATTTGGTTATACGGTGGCTCTCAACGCGCTGTTGAAGAAACGCTTAACCACGGCCGTGCTGGTGTAATGCCTGCTTGGAAAGACATTTTAGGTGAAGATAAGATTCACTTATTAACAGCCTACGTTTACAGTTTATCGCAAGATAAATAAGCACGCGGTTAATAAAATGTTTATAAATTAATTTATTTAATTCAATAGATTAATCCAGATCAAAAAAGCCTCCACTGTGAGGCTTTTTTTTAGTCTTTTACGTATAATTCCTATAAAATAACGCTTCCTAAACTAATTTTAGAGACACTATGCAACCTACTCCGTGGTATAAAAATTTTTGGCCTTGGTTTTTAATCTTTTTTCCGTTAGTTGCCATTATTGGCTGTATTAGCTTGTTTATTACGGCGATAGGTAACGGCCCAGATATGGTTGTTGACGACTACTACAAAAAAGGGAAAGCAATAAACTTAGAATTAACCAAGTTTGAAAAAGCAAAAGCACTTTATTTACACGGCGAATTAAATGTTACTAATGAACGTGTAAGCTTTAAATTTACAAAAGGCGATAGCAGCAATGTGCATGTATTAAAGCTCTCGTTTTACCATCGCACCATTAAAGCGCATGACTTTGAAGCCACACTTACTCCTAATGCCAATCAAGAGTTTACTGCATTACTTGATGAGTACACACCGGGTGCATATTCTGTATTTATTGAGCCAATTGATGGTAGTTGGAAACTAAAAGAGAACATTGTTCTACCGACGGCTGAAACCGTTTTAGTTAATCCTAACTATAAGTAGTCATTACTATGTCTAACTTTTGCTTTCATTGCCTTGAAAGTGTGCCAACCGGATTTAGCGCAAGCGTTATCATTGACGATAAAGCCCAGCCGATGTGTTGCATTGGCTGCCAAGCTGTTGCGCAAAATATTGTTGATCAAGGTATGACCGACTACTATAAATACCGAACAGTTCGCGCTGGAAAAGTCGAACAGCTAGTACCTGAGCAACTCGCATTTATAAAAAGTTATGACAACGAAGACATTCAAGACGAATTTATAGCCACTAACGATAATATCTCAGAGGTATTATTGAGCGTTGAAGGTATAACCTGCGCAGCATGTGCATGGCTAATCGAAAAACAACTTTTAAATTTAACCTCAGTTAAACGTGTTGATGTAAACACATCTACCAATCGCGCGATGATCCAATGGGACAAAACTAGCACCCCATTGAGTGAAATTATTACTTCCTTAGCCAAAATTGGTTATAAAGCGTACCCATTTCAATCAGATATTGAAGCTCAACAAAAGCAACAAACTGCCAAAGCCTATATTCGCCGCTTAGGTGTTGCAGGCTTAATGACCATGCAAGTTATGATGTTTGCGTTTGCCATGTACTTTGGCATGTTTTCAGGGATGGACAGCAATTTTGAGCAGTATTTTAGATGGATCAGCTTAGTACTTGCCTCTCCGGTTATTTTATATAGCGCACTGCCCTTTTTAACCAACGCCATAAATGGCTTAAAAGCAAAACAGCTCAATATGGATTTACCCGTATCGCTGGCTATTTTTGGTGCGTTTGGCGCAAGTTGTTACGCCACATTTATGCAAGTCGGCGAAGTATATTTTGAATCTGTGTGCATGTTTACCTTTTTACTTTTATTAGGTAAGTATCTTGAATTTAGAGCGCGTTTAAAAGCGAGCGAGTTTACTGCCAATTTACAAAAATTATTACCATTAACAGCCCGCACCATTAACGACAGTGGTGAAGAACTTATAATTGCAGCCAAAAAACTAAAACTTAATGACGTAGTACTCATTAAAGCGGGTGAAACAATCCCTGCCGACGGCGAGCTTATTAAGGGTAAAACCACGGTTGATGAATCAATGATGACGGGCGAACACCAACCCGTTACAAAATTTATCGGCCACAATGTCTACGCCGGTTGCGTTAACCACGACGGCGTTATTGAAATAAAAATTAATAAGATTGGCCAAAATACGCTTTTAAATCAAATTATACGCTTGCAACACAACGCATTAACTAAACGTCCTAAACTGGTTGAAATTACAGATAAAGTTGCGCAATGGTTTATTGCGTCTTTACTTATATTTGCTTCACTTACAGCTATTGGCTGGTACCAAATTGACCCTGAACACGCATTTTGGATCACCATTTCGGTTTTAGTTGCTACCTGCCCATGTGCCCTGAGTTTAGCGATACCAACCGCACTTACATGCGCGGTTGCAACACTTACTCGTAAAGGCGTGTTGATAAAACAAGCACATGTGCTCGAAACACTCTCACAAATTACGTTATTTGCGTTTGATAAAACAGGCACGCTCACCCAAGGTAAATTTAGCCTTGATGAAGTGGATATAATCGATAAGCAATACACAAAAGCGCAAGTGCTAGATATGGCAGCTATGTTAGAGCGTTATTCTGAACACCCTATAGCCAGCGCATTTGATGAAATTACCCCTGCTCACCACAACCTTGATAACGTTGAAGTGCATCCAGGTCTGGGAATTAGCGCACAAGATGCAAACAATCATTACGCAATTGGTAAAAGTGGTTGGTTTGATAGCAAAAAATCAAATGCACAAGCAAGCTTGTATATTAATAAGCAAGTTGTTGCACGTTTTTACTTTATTGATAAAGTGAAAAGCGATGCTAAAAAGCTTATAGACTCACTTCAATCGCAAAATTTAACGTGCCATATGTTAACCGGTGACGCGTCGGATGCTGGGCAAAAAGTAGCTAAACAACTCAACCTTGAAAGTGTGCAATCTGGGTGTTCGCCACAAGATAAACAAACAGCCGTTGAACAATGGGCGTCACAAAACGAAGTAGTTGCAATGGTCGGCGATGGCGTAAACGACAGCCCTGTATTTGCAAGTGCGCATTTATCCATTGCAATGGAAACCGGTGCTGACATATCAAAAAATAGCGCCGATGTAGTGCTCCTTAATAGCGATTTAGCTTCAATCAATCATTTACTCAATGTGGCAAAACAAACCAGACGTATTATTAAGCAAAACCTTGCGCTGTCTTTATTGTATAATGCGTCCATATTACCATTGGCGGCATTAGGCTTAGTTGCTCCGTGGATGGCTGTTATTGGCATGTCTGCCAGCTCAATTATTGTGATTAGTAATTCACTAAGGCTATTAAAGTTATGAGCATAATTTACATTTTGATCCCCATTGCCATTTTATTTGTCATTATTGCTATTGGCGTGTTTTTTTGGGCCGTAAAAAGTGAGCAGTTTTCTGATTTAAACAAACAAGGTCATAGTATTTTGTTTGAAGACGACAAAGAGCAACACAACAAAAGTAATGATTGATCCTCTTTTTACCAGTGCATTTTTAATGGGGCTAATAGGTAGCGGCCATTGCATTGCTATGTGCGGCGGTATTGCAAGCTCATTACAACTGGCAAGCGACAAACGTAAAACATTTACCTATTCACTTGCTTATAATATTGGACGCGCACTTAGCTACATGGCAGCAGGCGCGCTTGTTGCTGGTATTAGCAGTCAATTTGCTAGGCAAAATACGTCTTTTTCTTTAGCCCTTTCGTTCATTGCAGCTATTTTTATGCTCCTAGTCGGCGTATATATAATGCGCTTGGGCCCTACGCTGCAGTGGTTAGAGAAAATAGGTAAAACCTTGGTATGGCAACACATTGTTAAGCTAAATAAATATTTAATGCCTATTAACTCTCCTTTTAAAGCCCTAGGTTACGGTGCATTGTGGGGCTGGCTGCCTTGTGGACTTGTATACTCAGCGCTTACATGGGCGATGACTAGTCCAAGTGCTTTAGATGGCGCTTTAGTGATGCTTTGTTTTGCTTTAGGTACTTTTCCGGCAATGATCACTTTAGGTATCACCGCACAAAAGCTAAATAGTATTATTAACCATCCATGGACTCGCATTGTATTAGGCAGTGTTATAATTTGGTATGGTATCTACTTATTGATTATTGCAACCGACAAGCTGGTACACTAATCTAGACAACGTCGTGCATAAAAATTAAAAACGGATTAAAATATGGATTTCTCTCAAAGTCGCGCTAAAAGCAATTGTGCTATTAGCTGTAATAACTGCAGTATCAGTCAATTGTGTTTGCCATTTTCACTCAATGGCCAAGAAATGGATAAGCTGGACGAAATTATTGAGCGAAAAAAACCACTCCATAAAGGCGACTACTTATTTGAATCAGGCGCCCCTTTACAAGCTATTTATGCAGTACGTTCAGGTTCATTTAAATCTTATACACTATCAGAACAAGGCGATGAGCAAATAACCGGATTTCATTTAGCGGGCGATTTGGTGGGCTTTGACGCAATAAGCAAAATGGCGCATCAGAGCTTTTCGCAAGCACTCGAAACGTCAATGGTATGCGAAATTCCATTTGAAACACTTGATGAACTTGCTGGTAAATTACCAAAACTTCGTCAACAAATTATGCGTTTAATGAGCAGTGAGATTACATACGATCAAGAAATGCTGTTATTACTTAATAAAAAATCAGCAGAAGAACGCTTAGCTAGTTTTATTTATAACCTGTCAGAGCGTTTTGGCGAGCGTGGTTTTTCGCGTAAAGAATTTAGATTTACCATGACTCGTGGTGAAATAGGTAACTACTTAGGCCTTACCGTAGAAACTATTAGCCGCTTATTAAGCCGTTTTCAAAAAGCTGACTTAATTAAAGTAGAAGGTAAATTTATTACTATTTTAGATAACAATGCATTAGCTAAAGCCGCAGCAATTGTTAAATCTTGCTAAATAAAATAGTTTGATTTAGAACAACAATTTATGTGCTACCCCTTTAACTGTTTTGTATTTACGTTACACTAAAAATACACCCGTTAAGTAAATGGAGTAGCACATGGACACTATTAAACGCATTATTGCAGTTATTGACCCTACCAAAGACGATCAACACGGTTTAGCACGTTCAATAGATTTAGCTAAGAAATCTGGCGCAAATATTACCGCCTTTATGACGGTTTATGACTTCTCTTATGAAATGACCACAATGCTCTCTGGCGATGAACGAGAAGCTATGCGCGACGCTGTTGTTAAAGACCGCGAACTATGGCTAAGTGATTTGGTTTCTCCCTACAAAGATATAAGTATTGAAACTCAAGTTGTATGGCATAACCGCCCTTATGAAGCTATTATTGATGCCGTAATTGATGAAAAGTACGATTTAGTAATTAAAGGCACACATCAACATGGTGCACTTAAATCCGTTATTTTCACCCCTACAGATTGGCACTTAGTACGTAAATGCCCAGCTCCGGTATTGTTTGTAAAAGAAATGGCATGGCCAGCAAACGGAAATATTTTAGCTGCTGTAAATGCAGTTAGTGAAAACGAAGAACATGTAGCACTTAATAAACGAGTTATCAAAGATGCACAATTTTTATGTGGACTCGCCAATGCAACACTCAATTTAGTTAATGCCTACCCTGCAACCCCCGTTAATATCGCTATCGAAATCCCTGAGTTTAACCCTGGACTTTATAACGAATCAGTTAAAAAACATCACCACGAATCAACCAATGAACTTGCCGCTGAATTTAATTTAAGCCAAGAACAATGTTTTATTGAAGAAGGCTTACCAGAGGATGTAATTCCTGATGTGGCTAAGCGATTAAATAGTGAATTGGTTGTTATTGGTACTGTAGGTCGTACAGGTTTAAGTGCAGCACTTGTAGGTAATACTGCAGAGCATGTAATTGATAGCCTTGACTGCGATGTATTGGCACTTAAACCCGATGGTTACGTAAGCCCGTTGGCAAAAAAGCTAGATTAACCAAAAAATATTTTAGCAAATAACAGCACGTACCTTACTTGCTAAAAATACCGCGTTTAATTACATCCTAAACTCGCATATTCAGGTGGTTTGGGTATAATACGCCCCTTTATTTTTAGCAAATAACTTTGCTGCATTGTTTTACTAGGGGGCGTAATTGTCACACTCAGATCAAGCTAAAGCTCAATTTAACTTAAATAAGCTGCAAAAGCGTTTACGTCGCCAAACTGGTCAAGCCGTTATGGACTTCAATATGATTGAAGAAGGTGACCGTATAATGGTGTGTTTATCAGGTGGCAAAGACAGCTATACAATGCTTGAAATGCTTCAGCATTTAAAACGTGTTGCACCAATAAAGTTTGATCTAGTTGTTGTAAACCTTGATCAAAAACAACCAGATTTTCCTGAGCATGTATTGCCTCAATACCTTGATAAATTAAATGTTGAATACAAAATTGTAGAAGAAGATACTTACAGTATTGTGACTGATATTATTCCTGAAGGGAAAACAACCTGTTCACTTTGCTCTCGTTTACGTCGTGGTATTTTATACCGCACAGCAAAAGAGCTAGGTGCTACAAAAATTGCGCTTGGCCATCATCGCGACGACATGATTGAAACCTTGTTTTTAAATATGTTTTACGGCGGTAAACTAAAGAGTATGCCCGCTAAATTAATGAGTGATAACGGTGAGCACATGGTTATTCGCCCGCTTGCATATTGCAGAGAAACCGATATAGCCCAATACGCATTTGCACAAGGTTACCCTATTATTCCTTGTAATTTATGTGGCTCGCAAGAAAACTTACAACGTAAACATACAAAAGCGATGCTTGCTAAATGGGATGCTGAGCACCCAGGACGTATAGAAAGCATTTTTACTGCAATGCAAAATATAGTTCCTTCGCATTTGGCCGATGCTGATCTATTTGATTTTAAAAATTTACAAACCGGTGAAGTAATTAATGGTGGTGATATCGCCCTTGATAAACCCGACATTCCTAAAGTGCCTGTTACTAATGAACTTGATGAACAAGAAACGCCAAGTGTTGTTACTATAAATCTAAGCTAACTAATTTAAGGGTTTGTATTTATATACAAACCCTTAAAATTTAAAAACTTAGTATTACGCTCTATTTTCAACTTTCAGCTAAGCCTTGTAAAAACTCCAAGCTCAGCTTTTCTTGTGCATTAGCCTGATAGGGTAATTGCTGCAAGCTATCGTACGAAAAATCGTTAATATCAAATTGACTTATTTCACTATTTCCAAAGCTGTTTCGCTCACCTGGGCTTGGTGACATTCTCTCAACAACAAAGTCACTTAAGCGCATTTCTGTAATACCTTGTGGTAATACAGACCAGTGAGCTTTTAGATTAAGTGTTTGATTCCCCTGCGTTAACCTCTTCTTTGATACTAAATGAGCTAGTGGTGTATCACCATTATATAAATTAGCTCTCACCCGATATAAACCGCTTTTTATGACGGTTAGATTTGCTGGTATAAGCATATTTTCATTTTGTGCATAAGCTGTATTAAAGCCAATTAAGGTTGCACTTGGTGGCATATATTGAATTTGCGCAACTACGGGTACTTTTTTACCTGCCACATCAGCCTCTACAAACAATTGTAAACTACGAGGATAATCTTCTTTAGCTTTAAACGTTATACTCGCCTCTCCTTCGTGTGCACTGCCAGTATGAGTATTTAATACCTCTTTTGTGTCTGTATTTGCCAGCTCAACCACCACTTTACCGAGCCCCTGCGCGCTTACATTTAACCTTATTTCTTCTGGGTATACAAAACGATACTGCTCAAGGCTTAACGTAAGCGCAGAGCCAGTTTCGTCAATTGGGCTCGATACCGGATAAAACTGGTTTGGCTTTAGACGATCCTCATCTAATGTGCTCAACGGTTGAGAATAAGGAGGAAATTTAAGTGCACTTTCGTATTGCATAACTATTTGCTCAGCTGCTTTTGTTAAATCTTCATTAAAAGCAATTTGTTGTTTAGATGGTGTTTTTTTTACTTTAGGTACATCAATGGCTATTACTTTTACAGGATCTGTATTTGGGGCGCTAAGAGACTTTGATATTGGTTTTTTTTCTGTCTCATCCAGTTTTTTTGAGTCATTATTATTTGTAAACCACAGCACAAATAAAGCAACGCTAATGATTAAAGTGATCAGATAAAATTTTTTCATAGGCTATATTCATATCCTGCATAAAGCGTGCAGTTAGTAACTGCACGCTTTTATATTATGGAATCACATTATAAATAAGCGCCGATGCACTTAAATTATTAGAATCCTTTATGTACCGGTATTGTTTTTTCCAAAACCAAGTACCTGTTGATTCATCAAACGTATTAAAACCTACGTTTTGGCCATCAACATTCACATTATTCATCGCAATAGTTACATTACCTTTGCGTTGTGCATTATGAATTTCATTGTGGCTATAGCTATCACTCATCATCATAGGATAATGGTTTGGCATAAAGCTTGTTACTGCATCGCCTTGTGAATCTAACTGTCCATCTGTATCGATACTGCGGCTACAGCTTCCAAACGATCCTACAGAACTTGCCCCACATGATGAGTGTGATGCTACAACGGAGTCATCGTTACCTCTTAAAAAACCACCCGTTAGGCCTAAGTATGCATTACCATCAGCAACAAAACGTAAGCGTGGTGTGCGTGCGTCAGGAAATGGTGAAATTTTACGTGCATTATTTACTTTTAAATCGTGTAGTACACCAATTGCTTGCGTTACATCGCTGCCTAACCACCATTTGAGTGCAGCATCTATCGCAAAGTTCCATGAAGCACCGGTTAATGCACTCACTGCAATATCAGCGAGCTCACTTCCACCGCCAGCCCCTGCCAAATCAAACGTAGCAACAATATTAAGCGGTTGTAGCCCCGCGTTTTCTAACCAGTTTTCTTGATTATCAATAATATGGCGTGCAACTAAGTCACCTGTAGAATGAGTTACAAGCACACAGCCATCGTTACACAAATTAGAACGCGAAATTTGTTTCAACTTAGGCCAAACCCAATCAGTGGCTATTTTACCCTCTACACG
Source organism: Pseudoalteromonas sp. S3431 (assembly GCF_000690035.1). Taxonomy (NCBI): domain Bacteria; kingdom Pseudomonadati; phylum Pseudomonadota; class Gammaproteobacteria; order Alteromonadales; family Pseudoalteromonadaceae; genus Pseudoalteromonas; species Pseudoalteromonas sp. S3431. The sequence continues at coordinate 36,333 of NZ_JJNY01000022.1, read as the reverse complement.
CTCGTATGAAGGCCAATCAATGCGTTCGTCAGCGCGATTATTCCAGTACGATTGCCAATATGTTTCACCATCATTGACAACATCACTGCCTGATTTATTTGTTATTTGCGACACTTGTAAGCCATGAATTAATATAATTTTGTAATCTTTACTCGCAGCGGAAAAACTCATTAACATAGCGAGTCCCGCACCAAGTAAATGGCTTGGTTTTATTAGTTTGTGTGTGCGTTTGTTGTTGTTCATACAATTCCTTAATGTGGTGTGTTTTATATTTACTATTTAACCTCAACTCTAACTAATAGATTTACTAACATATTGAACCACAATGATAGTCAAATTTGTTTTTCTCTAAGCCAGCGATTTTCAGTGAAAACAAGGCTAATTCACTCGTCAGTAGTGGATCTGTTGCAATCGCAGTTGGCGCTGAAGTAGCAGTTTGAGATAGATTTACTATCTAAAGCTCAGGTTATTTATATTTAAGGTATTCATGTTCAATGTACTTGAGCTTGTCAGCTCAGGCATTCAACAGTATTAGGAACAAACCACTAAAATGCAACATTTTATTATCATTTGTGTTGGAAAATAATTTATTTAAAATTTATTAATGGGTTAACAAAACGATAATTGTTAAATTTGAAATTATTGGACTGATTTAAAAGATTACACTGAGGAGTATTAAAATTAAACTAATTCGGTTAGCTTCGTGTTTATGAATGCAAATGTGGCTAAGTTTTTCTAAAGCATTTAAACCTTTAATGTTTAAGTGCTTTAGGAAGACCAGCTTTAAAATGAGGAGACAATTAGGCTAACCATTAGCTTTAAGTTCATTAGTAAATTGCCCTATAGCATTCACAACTTCTTGCGCACCTTGTTGAATTTCCTGCATCACATCACCTGACTCTTTAGATAATGCTAAACCTTGCTCTGCTTTCTCTTTACCTTTCTCGATTACAGCCACCGTATTTTGTGTCTGTGATTGATTACGCTGCACAACTTCAACAATTTCTTCTGTTGCTTTTGAGGTACGCGATGCAAGCAACCTTACTTCGTCTGCAACAACAGCAAAACCTCGACCTTGCTCTCCAGCCCTAGCTGCTTCAATTGCGGCATTCAACGCTAATAAATTTGTTTGTTCGGCAATACTGCTGATACTTTGTACAATGCTCGCAATTTGTTGTGACTGCTGATCGAGCGCTGATATTTCACTAGCAGCTTGCTCCATGTTAACGGCCAACTCAGTCATAACAGCGACTGTATCTTGTATAACAAGCGCACCTTGCTCTGCTTTTTTATCGGTTTGGGTTGAGGTGCCATGAGCAATTTCGGCCGCTTGTGATATTGCTATTTCTTGATTTACTTGCTCTGTAATAACTGTCGCGAATTTCATTACTTTATAAAGTTCATTTGCATCATTTGAGATTGGATTGTATGACGCTTCTAACCATACAATATTGCCATGTTTATCTACGCGCTTAAAACGTTCCGCAATAAATTTTCCTTCCCGCAACTTAGTCCAAAATTGCAAGTACTCTTGAGAGTTTGCTTCTGATCCCTCACAAAATGTACGGTGGTGCTTGCCTATAATTTCACTTTCTTTATAGCCCATAGCTACCAAAAATTGATCATTAGCTTTTAAAACATGTCCTTCTAAATCAAATTCGATTACAGCCATAGAGCGATATATTGCTTTAATAGTGTCGCTTTGCTCGCGAGAAGCTGTAATTGTTTTTGTAAGTACACTCCCGAATATAGAAAAATAGAGCAGCTGGTCTTGCTCACCTTTTACTGGGTGTACTATTAAACGTAACCATTCAGCTTTACCATCACCGCGCGCAATTTGTAATGCACCTCCCCAATGTCCTTCTTTTTTTATAGCTTGCTGTAGGCTTTTAAATTCTGAAGATTGACGAGACGACTCAGTAATAAAATCATCAAAAGAGTTATTAGTAAGATCGTCTTCGTTGTAGCCTAAGTTTTCTAAAAATCTATCGTTGGCGTGCGAAATCCTACCATCATAGAGAATGTTCAGTACTAACATCTCTCGGTAAAGCCCTTCCCACACTTGTTGTAAAGGATAGAGTTCTGCTTTTAAAGAGGCTATTTCATTTTGCTTATTTTTAGAAAAAAACATTAATATCCTTACTAACACATTCAATATAAAATTAATTTTAGTATAGAAGACATTTATAATAACGCGATAAATAACAAGCAGTTTGAAGCTAAATTATTAATCAAAAATACAAACTAAGCTTAAAATTGTAACCTTTCATATAAACCAGATGCTCTTGATACGCTCTTATTCATTGCAAGTTGCAGTACTTTTTTGTCAGCCACCAGTTCAAACTTATTTTTAGCGCGGGTTATCCCCGTATACACCAATTGCCGGTTAATACCCATACGCGCTTGTTTTAGCGGTGGCAATACCATAGCGGTGTAACTAAACTCTGAGCCTTGTGATTTATGAATAGTCATTACGTATACTTTATCGTGCGCAGGGAGTCGTGCAGGTGAAAATGCTCGTTGATTACCTTGCTCATCAATAAATATGGCTTTGAGTTGATTACTTTCATCAGGCATTAAAATACCAATATCACCGTTAAATAACTTAAGCTGGTAATCGTTTTGGCTCACCATAATAGGCATACCCGTATAGTGGTGAGTATTAGGGCTAACTGTTATTAAACCTTGCTGTTGCAATACGCGCTCTATTCGCTGATTTAAGCTATGCACGCCGTAATCGCCCTCTCGTACCGCAGCTAAAAGCTGATAACTAGCAAAAGCAGCATGCACCTGTGCAACATCTGCACCTTGGGCAATTAAGTTAAGGTATTTTGCATAATGACTTGCTGCACTTTTAACAAGCTTTTCAATCGGTTTTGCTACAAAGTCGTAATCTAAAATTACATCGTTAAAACGCCCTTCAGTACTTTCTTGCTCAACGTAATTTAAAATACCGGTGTTATTTGTGTTTACCGCAAGTGCGAGTTGACCAATGCCGCTTTGTGCATCAAATCGATAACTGTGCTGTAAAAAGGCAACGCAATCTGCGAGTTTAAATTCACTCACGCTTTGCGCTACGAGCTTAGGCTCATTATTAAAACATAAGCTATTTAGCTCATCACAACGTGCTTGCGAGTAGCTTGGCGTTTGCTCAAGTATTAAACCTTGGCATAAATCGCTCATTACGCTGCCGGTATCTACCGAGGCAAGCTGATCTTTATCACCTAGGAATATTAATCTCGCATGCGCAGGTAGTGCTTCTATTAATTTAGCCATCAGCGATAAATCGACCATACTGGCTTCATCAATAATTAGTACATCTAAATGCAACGGATTGCTTTTGTTATGTCTGAATTTATTAGTAAACGGTTTTACGCCTAATAAGCGATGAATAGTTTGGGCGCTTTGCGGTATCAGCGTTTTTATATCATCAGGAATCGTTGTGAGCATATTTTTAGCGCCCAAAATAGACTCACTTAAACGTGCAGCGGCTTTACCAGTCGGTGCCACCAGCTTAATGCTAAGCGGCGCGGTTTTATAAAGTGACTGTAAAATAGCCAGTAACTTAGTCACTGTGGTGGTTTTACCTGTCCCAGGACCACCCGTGATCACGCTAAAGCCTTTGGTGGCGGCAATCGCACATGCCACTTTTTGCCAATCAGTTTTAATTGCAGAATCTGCAGGAAAATAGGTATTTAAAAGTTCAGCCAATACTTCATTGTTAATATTGAGCTTTCGCTCGCTCATACTTAGTAATCTATCCGCGAGTGTTTGCTCATAACCGGCAAGGCGCGCAAAATAAAGTCGCTCGTTAAACAGTTGCAGTGGTTTATTTTCGCCTACGCTTTCATGGCTTTGTAAATAACTAAGCGCTGTGTGTACGTTAAAGTCATCACCAAACGGGCTTAGCGTACTGGGTACATTGCCATCGAGTTTATTAAAGTCACTATTGCGCAAGTTAAAAGGATTATTCCAATCAACCTCATTTAAAGTTAGGCAGCTATGCTGACTTTGCTGCGATAAGCAAAGTAATAAAATAATATAAAACAGCTCATTATGAGTTTGCTCAATGTCATTAGCACACAGTAATTCTGCGAGTTTAACATCAACCACACGTAGTCGATTTTGCGCTAATAAATACTCAAGTAACGGGACTTCGATAATCGTATTATTTAACACAACGTCGTCTATATCGTCAAACAAGCCAGGTTGCTCATTTAAATCGCTCATAGCATGGCTCCTTGGCTAAATAAGCCATCTAAAATAATCACTTGTTCTACAGTTAGCTTTTTAAAGTACACGCCTTGCCCTGCAGGCATCCCACGTAAAAAGGTGTAATACACACCGCCTAAATTGGCTTCTATTGAGTAATCGGCTATGCGTTGTTTTAATAACCGATGCAGTGCTACCGTGTAGATTAAATACTGTAAATGATACTGATGACTGCTCATCGCTTGCTCAAGCATGTCGCTCTCGTAATCAGCTGGCGTGCTACCTAAATAATTAGACTTATAATCTAAAATATAATATTTACCTTGGTAGCAAAATATTAAATCGACAAAGCCTTTTAACAAGCCCTTTACGTGCGAAAATTCAAGCTTACTTTGTGCAAAACCAAAATGTTTAATCAGTATTTCGTTTAGCTTAGGTGCGCTTAAACTCTCAAGAGGTAAATTAAATTCCATTTCGACTAGGCAATCATTGGGTGTAAGCACGCCCAATGACAAAAGGCTCTTATCTAGGGGACACGCAAGAACATCAAGCACCCATTTTTCAGCCACTTCTCGCCATTGCTCACCTATGTGGTATTTTTCAAGGCTGCGCTTAACTACCTCAGATAAGTTTTGCTCAGTATTAGTAGGGTGAACTATTGGGCTAGTAAAATCTATTTGTTCAAATATTTCGTGTAAACAGCTACCGGGCTTTGCCCCTTTAGGAAAACTATAAGGTGATGGTAGTTCGTCCTCTTGCACTGCAAACTCGTCTTTTTCGTGATCTTCATCACTTCGCCCTGGGGCTAATTGGTCGCTGTGCTTTTTAAAGCTCAATGCACTAAAGCTAGTTGCTCGCCAGTTACGCTCAATATTTGCCGTTACTTTATTAACACTTAACGTTTGCTGCGCACTTTCACTGTTATTAAAACAAAGTGTTCCCTGCTCTAATAATGTTTGTGAGGTAAATTGCTGATAGCTCATCGCGCTGTTAGCGTCGCAAAACTCACTTAAATGCGTGCGCCATGTTTGGCTACTGGCAAGTTCAAGCCCTGCAAATAAAACATGCCCAAGTGCACTACTTTGCATAGCCAAGCGGCTACTTTGTCCTTGCCCTATGTTATAAACACCAAGCGCACAAAAATGTACGGCGCGAGTAAGTGCTACATAAAGCAGGCGTAAATCTTCAGCTAGGCGTTCTTGTTCTGCTTTTTGAAGGGCATCTTCGTCTTTACTTAAATCGTAAACTAGCTTGCCATTATTATGATAAAGCGCTTCTTTTGTTTCGCGATAACCACTGGCAAACGGCATAAATACCAGTGGATATTCAAGCCCTTTTGAGGCATGCATAGTGACAATTTTAACTAAGTTGGCGTCACTTTCTAGGCGTACTTGTACTGTTTCACCGTCTTGTTGGCTTACCTTTTGTGCAAACCATCGCAGTAAACGCAGCGTGCCTTCAAGCTCTATTTGTTTTTGCTGAAGTATTTCGCCCAAGTGCCTAAAGTCCGTCAGCCAACGCTCAACGTTATATCCTAACCCTTGCCATTTAGCGCTAAGTTGGTTATGGCTCATTAAGCGCTCAAGCATTGCCATAGCGCCTTGCTTGTTCCAAATGTGGCTAAGTTGTGCAAAAAAGTTTAAGTAGTCTTGCCATTTATTTTCATCATCAGCGAGTGCATGTATTTCGTTATAACTTAAACAAAATAGCGGACCCGCTAAAACACCGCGCAGCAATGACTCATCATATTGTCCATGCAGCGCTGTTAAAAAGTTAAGTAGGTGATGGCTAAGCTCTTGGCTAAAAACGCTCTCGCGCGATAAATACACGCTGGAAATTTTGGCATCACCTAGCGCTTTTTTCATTATTTGCGCTTCAACACGGTCGCGCACTAATATACAAATATCGGCAGCGCTGACAGGGGTACTGCCAATACACGCATCCCCTTGTTTTGCTTTTTCAAGCAGGGTCACTATTTTATTAGCAAAGTGAGTGGCTAAATGTGCTTGCCCTACACCTTTGTTGGTTGGTTTGTTTTTTTCATCGGCGGCTTCATCCACAAATACATTAAATTCGAATGCGGTCGCGGGTTTGCCATCAATTAAAAAAGAGTCTTCCGCTTTTTTACCTTTAGCAGCTACTGCGTTAAAGGGTATAGCGTCGTTATAAATAAAGCTGTTAGCATGTTTGCCAAATAAACTATTAACGCTATTGACTATGTCGGTGCTTGAGCGAAAGTTAGTACCCAGCGTAAATTGCTGATCAGTCTGTACAGCTTCTTTTGCGCCAATATACGTAAAAATATCCGCGCCCCTAAAGCCATAAATAGCCTGCTTGGGGTCGCCTATCATGGCAAGCGTGGTATTTTGTTGCCCATAAATTTTACTAAAAATACCGTACTGAATCGGATCGGTATCTTGGAATTCATCAATCATGGCAACCGGAAATAACTGCGCAATTTTTTGCGCTAGTACGTCGCCTTGCTCGTTATTAAGCGCACTGTGTAAATTGGTCAATAAGTCATCTGGGGTGATCACGCTTTGCTCTTGCTTACGCTTAACTATTGCACCTTTTACCCAGCGTGCTGCATGTTGTATAACTGCTATTTTGAGCCCTTGGTTTATGGTGTTATTTAGGGCGGCAAGCTCGTCAAACTGACTCAGTAATGGATGCACAAATAATGGCTGATTTTTTTTATAATTAGCTACATCGCTTAAGTTTTCTGTACTCCATACTTCAAACGAATACTTGCTAGTGCCAAATTCAAAAAACAAATCGCCGCCTAAACAAAATGCCTCAAGCGCACTAAGGCTGCCTTTTCGTGCTGGCGTTTTAGACCCGCTTAAACCCGAGCCTTTAATAGCACCTATAAACTCTTGCTCTAACACCGCTTTTTTAAATGCAGGCACACGGGTTATGTACTCGTCACGGGCTTTCCATACATCATCTAAATTTATTTGTGGTGTAATGTGCGCATTAGCCTTGTTTAAAATGCTCGCCACTTGAGCGAATAAAGACTCGGGTGCGGCAAATACATCTAAAATAGCATCGGTGCGTTCTTTATTAAGTGGGTATACAAACGCGCGCCAAAAATCTTTAATGGTTTCGAGCAGTATGTCGCGCTCATCTAAAATAAATTCGAGATTAAACGCCACACCCGACTCAAACGCATGTTGTTTTAGCATCCGCTGACAAAAGCCATGAATAGTAAAAATAGCGGCTTCGTCCATTGATTTAGCTGCTGCATCGAGTAAATCAAACGCGCGGTGCTTATCATCAATTTTGGCAATTACGCCTTCAATGAGTTCGTCGTTTGGGTCTTGCCCAAGCAATGCGTCGCGCGCAGCAATAATTCGGCTACGTACGCGGTCTTTAATTTCTTGGGTGGCAGCGTCGGTAAAGGTTACTACCAAAATTTGCTCAACACTGAGCGGCGTATTTAACTCACCCTCTATTTGCATACCTAGTAAGTAACGTAAATACAGCCCCGTAATTGTATAAGTTTTACCAGTACCCGCACTGGCTTCTATTAAGCTTTGACCAATGAGCGGCATAGTAAGAGGATTAAGTGCTTGCATGGTCACTCTCCTTTGCGTGTTCGAATAAAGGCGTGAGCAATTTATCACTCCATTTTATAAATTCTTCTTGGCAGTCGTTTAGCGATTGCACCGTTAAGCGAATATACGGATTTTCGCCCTCGCCTCGCCCTATGTATTGCGGGCTAAATTTGCTCATTGCTTTTGTTATATCGCCGCCGCTTTTAACGTATTCATAACCACTTACCGGAAAGAACGGCACAGGCTCTGCGCGCAGCGCTTTGTATAACTCAAACCAATCAAGTAACAATGCATCGGCATCAGCTTTATTAATTGGCGCAAAGGTAATTTGCTTATCAAGCCCAAGTAACAATGTTTCTACTTGTTGATCCATACTTTGCGCTGCGAGGTGATAAATAAAGCCTTTAATTAAATCTTTCGCTTTAATACTCGCACTGCGGTAAAACACTTGTTTTTGCAAATACACATGATTGAGCCAGCCCTCTATTTTAGTGCCTTCAATGGTAAGCAAAACTTCTATCGGCTCACTTTTTCCGCCTTTAATCTGCTCTTTTACTTGCCCTGCAAGCGCATCAACTCGGTGCTCCATACTCTCAAATATGAGGCTGCCTACATTGGCTTGAGGTAACTCACCTCGCTGCAGTATTTGCTCGGTACTCAGTGGTTGCTCGTTTATGTTTGCTTCGAGTATTTCATCAAGGTAAAAATAACGGCGCAGCGCATCTAAACTAAAGGGTTCTTCGTCTTTTGCTACTTCGTTAAATTGTGGCAGGCGCAAACCTAATGTTTGTTGATAAAAGCTCTCTTGTGCGCTGCACACGCTTCTAATAAACACATCGAGATCTAGCTGATCTGGCACAATCACATCAAGCGCAATAACCGGCTGTGGTTTTATTGACTCACTTGGCAGCCAAATTGGATTGTAACTGTGGTTGCTCAGTACAGTATTTGCTTGCTCATCGGCTAAATAGTAATGGCTATTAAAGGGCTGTAAATGCTGTTGATTAATTAGACATGCGGGCAGCGTTTTTTCACTCTTTTCGCTTAATACAAAACTACGCCCAATATATTCTAACAGCTCGCTTACAAGGGTTGATGGCATGCGCGGTTGGTTATCAAAACACGAGCGACCAATGTAACTCATGTATAAGTTGTCGCGGGCACTCAGTAGTGCTTCTAAAAATAAGTAGCGGTCATCTAATTTACGTGATCGGTCACCTTTTTGCTTTTTAGAGTAAGGCACTAAGTCAAAACCAATAGGTTGTACGTTACGCGGGTAGTCAGCATCGTTTAAGCCCAGCATGCATACCACTTTAAATGGTACGGCGCGCATGGGCATAAGCGTACAAAAGTTTACTTGCCCGACCAAAAACCGCTGCCCCACGCCTTTTTCTTGAATGCCTTGTCTAATTAAGTAACTAACAATACGCTGCGAAACCGCCTTGCTGTAATCGCCGTTGTCGTGGTGTTTTTGTAACTCTTCGAGCACGTTTTGAAGTACTAATAAATCCCAGCTGTCATCGCTTTCACTTTCGTATATGGCGTTTAACAGCTCGCTTAAAATATGCGCTTTATTAGTGAGCGTATCGTCGGGCGTTAACTGCTCTTTAAAGCTTTGCAGTACATCAATAAAATGCACGAGCTTGTTGAGTGTATCAAGCGCCATACCTTCTACTTCATCAGCGCTGTAAATACCGTTAAACGGACATTGTTCGTCGCGCATGGCAATGCCAAGCAGTAAACGGTTGAGCCCATGTTGCCAGGTATTTAAATCAATAGCGGGTAAATCAAAGCTGCTTTTATGCGCTGCGTTTATACCCCATTTAACCCCAACACGTTCAAGCCAATATTGAATTTGCTCGTATTCGTGCGCTTCAAGCCCAAATTTTTCGGCTATTTGCGTCACTTGTAATAAATCGAGAATATCCGACACACCAAAGCGCGAAAACGGTAAGTTAGCTAAACTCGCAAATGAGCTAAGGACGGGCTTTTCTTGCTCTATGGCTAAATCGGCCAATGCATAAGGAATAAAGCGGCTGCCTTGTGCCCCGCCAAATACGGCTTCAATGTAGGGGCTGTAAGTGCCTACATCGGGCATCATGACAATTATGTCTTTGGGAGTAAGCGTTGGGTTTTGATTAAATAAGTTAAGTAAGTAGTCGTGCAAGCGCTCAACTTCTCTAAGCGGTGTATGGCAATCGCTGAGCGTAATACTGGTGTCGGTTGCGCTGATTGGTAATTTACCTTCGTCGTTAATAAACCACTCTTTGTTATCAGTCAGTGATTCGCCTTTAAATGCAAGCTGATAAATCTCGCTTTGTACTTGCCCTAGTAAGGTGTCGTCAAACACATCAATAAAACCATCAATCCAACGGGCATCTAACTGTACAAGTTGTTCAAAATAGTCGCGACCTAATTTACCCCACGACGATAACAACGGATTACCTATAAAGTAGTATTCTTCATCTGGATTGGTTTGTTTTTTTTGTTGCGCTTCCACCAGCGGCATTTTGGCGTATTTAGCGCTTATTTTAGCTGCTGTTTTTTCATCTATAATATCGCCCCAGTAGTGCTCACTTGGGTTAAAAAAGAATAATATAACCTCAGTTTTTTTACTCAGCGCTTCAAATACGTCTAGCTGGGAGCTGGCAATCGCCGATATACCAAATAAGCTAATGCGTTGTGGCAGTATGCTATTGTCCATAGTCTCAAGTGCTGCAAGTAACTGCCCTTGCATGTTAGCGCGATGAAATTGGCTTTGCCCAAGGTCTTGGCTTAGTTTTACAATGCGTCGCCATAAATCAGGCTGCCATGGGGCAATGGCTACATCTACGTCATCAAGCTCATCTTTTCCGCTATCCCATGTGGCTATCCAGTGCGGTCGGTACATTAAATATTGGTCGTACACATCGGCTATTTTTTCGCACAGCGCAAAGGTTTTTTGCCCGTCGATATCGCCCTCTAAATAGGTTTTTAGCGGCAAATAAAGCGGTTCATCAATGCAGGTTGGTAAAATTGCAAACAGTTTCCAAGCAAGGTTGGGCTTATTAAATGCCGACTCTTTAGGGACATTTGGCAGCAATTGCTGATACAACTGCCAAATAAAGCTCGACGGCAGCGGAAAATCAACCTGCGCTGCGACCCCTAAGTTTTCGCTCAAACCTATTTTTAACCACTGCGACATACCCGGCGATTGCACTAGCACTACTTCTTTGTCGAACGGGCTTTGCAATGGGTTTACTTTTAACAGCTGATGGAACTGCGCTTGCAGGGCTTCCATCCGGTTTGATTGAATAATATTTAGCATATAACACTGACCTTGCTTGAGATAAAACCAGTGTAAGATATTTTCAATATTAGGGGTAGCGCAAACGGGTAATTGGCTTTAATAAATCAGAGAGTTAAGAACTAATTTACAGATTTTTATACGCACAGCATCTATTTTATATACTGTGCGTAGTAGTGAGTTTATTTATAAGGGCTAATACTTGATAAACTAAAGTCACTTTGCATTATTACTTCGCCATCAACGCCTTTTAATTTAAGTGAAATAGTGGGATCAGTTTGCTGCCAATCAATGCTTAAATCACCATAATTTACGTTATGAGTAAAATTCCCTACTCGGTGTTTGTTAGGGCTTACATCTTTCCACTTTTCAGTTAAGCCAGAGCTGGTCATCTCAATTAATGGGTAATCAAGGTTTTGCTGATACTTTGATATTTCACCCCAGTGCGTATCGCCGCTGATGATCACGACCCCATTTACCTTATGCTTTTTAATCAATGCAAATAAACGGTTTCTATCTTCAGGAAAGTTTGCCCATGACTCCCAACCTGTAAAATCGGGTAAAAGCTGTAAGCTTGAGGCAATCAATTTTATTGCAGCAGGCTTTTTAAGCTCTTGTTCAAGCCATTGCCACTGGGCTTCACCTAACATGGATGCACCCTTCACTTCACTGGGACTATACGGGCCTTGGTTATTTAACTTGCGTTTAGTGTAGTATTCAAGCTCACCTACATGGTTTAGCGCATCACGATTCCAACGTAAATCAGGCATTATTACTTGTATGGTTTGCTCATTTTCACCATACATGTACGAGGTATAAATTCCATCAGGGCGAGTGCGACGCGCTGAGTTTACAGGTTCATCCCAAAAATTAAGCATAATTTGACGTGATAGCTCTTTATGCGGATACTCTCTACCTGCATCGTTTTGGCCATAATCGTGGTCATCCCACATAGCAATGATAGGCGTTTGCGCTTTTAACGTTTTAAAACCAGGCTTTGCCCCTAAACGTTGGTACTTATCGGCAAGTACATCCATATCGTTGGTATCGCCGTAAATATTGTCACCCAAAAATATAAACAAATCCCCCTGCTCTTTGTTAATTGCATTAAATATGGGTATGTTTTTATCTTGATGCCCACACGAACCAAATAGAATTTTAGATGGCGCGGCAGTAATACTTACGCTAATAACCAAACTCAACGCCAAGGCAGTTAGGGTTAATGGTTTTAATAGGTTCTTCATTTTAAAATCTCGCTAATTGCAGGCGCCATATTTGAATTTATTTCATTTGGATTCTGCCCAAGCGCCTTTAAAACGGTCGCCGCTATTTGCGCTTGTTTAAGCTCATTTTTAGTTTTAATTAAGCCACTACCTTTTATTGCGGGGCCAATGGCTGCAAGCCAAATATGTTCAGAGCCGATAATTCCTTCTGGGTAGGTATTTTCACCTAACTCTAGCTCAGCAAGTGCACGTTTAGAGCTGTGATGTTGCCAATCGTTGGCATTATTGCCACGGCCGTGATCAGTAGTAATAATTAGTGTGGTGTTATTTTTATAACCCGCTGTAGTTTGAATGGTTGCCCATAAGTCTTTTATAAACGCGTCACTTTGCCTTGCCGATTTAAGGTATTGATCGTAATGACCATCATGCGCAAAGTCATCGGTTTCGCCTAAGCTTATCACTAACAACTTAGGCTTTTTAGCCAACATATATGCTTTAGCAAAGCGGTATGTAAAACTGTCTAGTCGTACGTTATACCAAGGACTGGGGATTTCGTTTTGTAGCGCATTTAACAGTGGCGCATCTGTGAATAAATTCTCTTCAATTGACATAAAACCTGCATTTACATACACGTTACTGCGCTTAGTATTTACAATGTATGGGAATACATCCCAACTACCAAATAAGGCTGTGCTATCTTTAAACTCAGGTAACTTATCTAAACGCTCTAAAATAGTTTTATTTGGGTTGAGCACTTTGTTATTACTATTTATATTTTCGTCAACTTCACCGGTGAGTATTTCGTTATAACCAGGGTATGAAAAATACCACGGGTTACTTACAGACATAGTAGAGCCGTTAGCTCTATCGCCAATTATAATCCCTTTTTTAGCCACTACTTGCGTTAAAAAAGGCATTAGTAATTGCTGGCGCTCATTTGCTGCTTTTGCCCAAAACTGGGTCTTTAATTGCTCTGGCTTTTTAACAAAATCAGTATTATTCATTAAGCTATTATCAGCCCCATTAAATACTTCTTGCCAGCGTACTCCATCAAGCGTTACCAGCACTACATTTTGCGCTGCTGTTGCAAAGTTACTCGCTAATACACTTAAGCTAAATAGTGTTACTTTTAAAATCGTTTTCATCGCGTTTTGCCCCCTTTCATATAATAAAGCCCATCAATGATGGGCTTTATTTTAATTCAATTACTAAAACTTAATTAAAAGTCAGCGGTAAATGTAACTGCTGCGGTGCGTGGCGCGCCAATGTAATAAGTAGCGCCGTTACCAGTACCACCTGCTAAGTAGCTTTTGTCAGTAACGTTATAAACAACAAACGATACGTCAATGGCTTTAAACGGACCTGCATCTACGTCAGTTGAATAACCTGCATTAAAATCAAGTACGGTGTAGCCGTCTACTTTATTACGCGTGCGAGTGTCTTCGTCTTGCCATGCACCTAAGCGCTCACCGGTGTATTTAGCCGATAAACCAACACGAAAGCCATCGCTAAAGTAATCGGTAGATACCACAAATAAATCCTCTGATGAATCTATTATGCTGTCGCCTTTTCTAAAGCTCGGTGCTACCTCATTACCACTTTCATCTCTTAATATTACACCCTGTGAATCGTATGCATTTGGATCATCCGACGAATACTCAGAACTGCTATTAGTATACGACGAGTACACGCTCCAGCTTGGTGTTAACATATAGCTTGCTGCAAGCTCAAGCCCATTTGAGTCAATACCCCCTACATTTACGTACGAGCCATTTGTACCAATGGTGTAATCAATCCCATCTGTGCCACTACCAGGGGCAATAAAGGTAATGCGGTTATCAAACTTAACACTGTAAGCTGTTGCTGTAAGGGTTAATCTGTCGGCTTGGTAACGTACACCAAAGTCGATGTTGTCGGCAGTTTCTGGCTCTATGTTTGTAAGTGTTGAGCTATCTCGCTCAAGTACACCGTCTTTTATTGCTGAAAAATTTTCGCTGTAACTAGCAAATAATTCTGTGCTGTTATTTAGCTGATACAATACACCACCACTAAATAACACGTCTGAGTCGCTATCTACTTTATCTGATCTTTCGTTAGCAAAGTGGTCGTATTTTTGTAATTCAACTAAATATTGTTTTGCACCAATATTTAATGTTAAGTCACCAAAATTAATCGAGTCTTGTAGGTACCATTTGAATGTATCGGTATCAAAAGTGTTTTTGTATTGTGTCCAGTAAGGCGTGCTATCAAAGTGATGATAAATACGCGCATCAATTACTTTGTGCCAATCACGCGATTCATCACGCTCGCTTTGCTCATACCAAAAGCCCGCTTCGATATCGTGATCACCAAATGTAGCTTGGTAATTTGCCGTTACACCTAAACGATCTTTGTTGTAATGCGTATGGCGGTAAGACATAACTGGCGTTGCTGTTGCATCGTAACACGCAGGATTTAAACCAGGACCCGACTCCCATGGCCAGCTCAAACTTTGCGTACAATCGGCATTGGGTGCAAGCGGGTTGCCTTCACTATCAGCAAAACCATAAGAGCCTGCATTAGTGCCACCTTCGGTTGTTGGGTCGCCATTTTCATCAACCGGCGTTGTTAAATAAGGTGGGATCCAATCGCCGCGACCTGAATTTTTATGATAATAAGGACTAACGGTTAATAATGAAGTTGGCGAAATCGCGTATTCAAATTTTAAATAGCCTAAGGTATTTTCACGAAGCGTTCCCCAACCTTCTGCAAACATTTGGTCAAAATGCGGAACTCCTGTCCAATTCCATGTTAGCTGATCCCAATCGGGTGTTTGTTCAAACTGCTCAAGGCTTACGCTGTTATAGTTTGTCTCGCTTACATCATCGTAAGATAAACGACCAGTAAGTGTTAAATCGTCAAAATTAGATACAAACTTAAGCTCAGCGTGTTGGTTGTCTTTGCCCCCATTACTGCCTGAACCAATCCAGCGGCTTGTATCTGTTTGCGAGTAACTTACGTACGCTTGTGTGTTATTAAAAACAGTGCCTGTTTCGTGTTTAATATAATAACGCGTGGCATCGTGGCTGCCTGATGTATAAGCAAAGGTAGTGCCTTTTTCAAGGCTTGGGTCTTTACTTACAAAGTTAAATGTCCCGCCTAGTGCTTCAAGTGAAGCCGACTTAATATCAGACGTACCTTGACCTACTTCTACCGTTGCTAAATTTTCGCTCTCCAAGTAACGGTTAGCTTTAGCACCACCGCCGTAATTAGAGCCACCATTGGGAATGCCATCAACGGTCATTCCTAATTGTTGTTGGTTCCCATCAATACTAAAACCACGCATAGTGATTGTAGTAGACCAATCGTCGCCACCAAATGCATCACCTTCGTTTATGCTAATACCTGGTAAGTTATCAATAACCGATAATATGCTCGATACCGAACTTTGCTGCTCAAGCATTGCAGGCTCAATAACATTGTTAGCGTAGCTCGTTGGTTTAGCTACAACGGTTACTTCTTCTATGGTGCTGTCGTTAGCATAAGTAGATGTTGATACAGCCATGGCAATAGCCATGCTCAATAGCGATTTGTTTTTTAAGGCGTACATTGTTGTCCCGTTTAGTTTTAATTATGAAATATGAAAACGAGCACAGTATGAATTTTAAATATGACAACGAGGATGAACTTTATTTACATAAAGGTTAAACAAATATGGAAGATTTATGGCGGGAATATGTACAAAAAAAGACACCCAAAGGTTTGGCTTAAGGTGCCTTAATAACTAAATATGATATTTAGCTGTTATTTTAATTCAGCTAGCATTTCATCGCTGTAAGGTACTAGTTCTTCACCGTTTGCAATTTTGCTAATGTAATCTGGGTTTGCAATAAGCGGGCGACCAATAGCGATAAGATCAAACTTAGCATCGTTAATTGCTTCTTTTGCTGACTCAAAAGTATAGCTGCCAACGCCTACTAATGTACCTTTGTAGCCTGCACGTAAAAATTCAGACGTTGTTTTACCTTCAAGCGATTCAAACGTTGTACTGTCGTCAAAAATACCACCGTGTAAGTATGCTAAATCTCTCTTCTCAAGCTCTGGTAATAAGTAATCAAATACCGCTTTATCACGGTTATCTTCGCTCATATTAAAATAAGCACCCGGTGTAACACGTAAAGCAGTACGCTCATTACCTACAGCGGCGATAACTGCATCGGTTACTTCTAGTGCAAAACGCGACATATTTTCAGGCGTTTGACCGTATTCGTCGCTGCGTGTATTTGCAGCGTAATGTAAAAACTGGTCAATCAAATACCCGTTAGCACCGTGAATTTCTACCCCGTCAAAACCCGCTTCAATCGCATTTTCTGCCGCCTTTGCGTAATCAGCTACTAGGCCCTTAATGTCATCTATAGTCGCTGCTTTTGGTGTGATGTATGTAAGCTCACGCATACGAGGCACAGAGCCTTCAACGCCAATTGCCGATGGTGCCAGTACATCGCCATCAAAAAAGTGAGGATGTGCAACACGGCCAACATGCCAAAGCTGTGCAAACATTTTGCCGCCATTAGCGTGCACTGCGTCTGTTACTTTTTTCCAACCTTGAATTTGCTCACTGGTAAATAAACCCGGTGTATTTGGGTAACCTTGCGCGTCTGGACGAATAATAGTTGCTTCGCTAATAATTAAACCGGTTTCGGCACGGCGAGCATAATATTCAACCATATCTTGTGTTGGCACTAAGTTATCGTCAGCCATACAACGCGTTAATGGCGCCATAATTACGCGGTTTTTAAGCTCAATCGTGTTATTTAGTTTAAACGGAGCAAGTAGATCGGTTGTCATTTTTTAATCCTTCATTAAGTATATGCTTACTACAATGTGGCCTTTTTACAAACATTCAAGCTTATTTTGAATGATCGCTCAAATTAGTGAGGACTTATACTGGTCAATATACAAATTAGATCTGCATTGCTGAAATTAAATAACAACTTTTCAACACTCTGTCATATAACTCGATATACTTGTGTGCATATAATTTAGATATAGTAATTAAGAGTGAGCTAATTATGACAACGCCAAATTTAAGTGAAGAACAAGCAGTAATTTTAGGGCTTGGGGCAAAAAAACGCCTAGCCTATATGTTCGAAACCGTACAACAATTTAAACAAGTATGGATTTTAAACGATGATGATGGCTGCGTTATGCTTGCCAACGAAGATGACGACTGTGTTCCAGTTTGGCCAACTCGCGAATTTGCAGAGGCATGGGCAACTGGCGAATGGGTTGGTTGTAGCGCTAAAGCAATTCCACTTGCTGATTGGTTTAGTCGCTGGACACCAGGCCTTGAAGAGGATGATTTACTTATTGCTGCCTTTCCTACTGAGGAAGACGACGGCACGATATTGTTTTCAGATGAATTTGAAAAACAATTAAGAGCACCGAAGAAAAAATATTAAACCTAATTACTAAATTTAAAACGCGGCCACTGTAAAGTAGGCCGCATTTTTATACGTTTATGTCAGTGAATCAATTTTATTTAACAATTCAACTTTATACTCATCTGTTGCATCAGCACTAAAAGTAATAAACATACCTATCAGCACTTGGTTTTTGTACTGCTGTAAATCAATATACCCGTTAACCCAATCTTGGCGAGCTAGTCGCTGACAACCAAACAGCTGCTTTGCTAACCATTTACTATCAACAAGACCATTCAAAAAGCCTTTTTCTTTAGCTGAAATACATAGCTGCTCTGCTATTTTTAGCGATTGACTAAAAATGCCTGTCGGTTGTTTATGTTCAAATAAATTACTACGCTCACCAGCAACAAACGCAGCTCGGTAAAACGCTTCATCTTTTTTAAATAATTCGAGTAAGTTATCTATAAACGCAATAGCGGCTTCTATTGGGTTTGTCATGTCGGGCTGTAGTATAACTTTTTCAATGCGAATGACCATTTCTTCGACCAGCACTTTGAAGATATCATGCTTTTTACCAAATAAATTATGAATAGTTGGTATTGAAACACCTGCAACAGTGGCTAATTCGCTTAATGTAAACGCATCAAAGCCTTTAGAGGCAATAAGATTTCGGGCATGCTTTAGTATATCAACCTTTCTCAACTCTTTGTTTTCTTGTCTTTTTTTATTACCCCGAGCGATATTTAGTTGCTCCATTTATTTTCTCCATAGAAAAACAGCTTGACCACAGTTTTTATTATAGGTTAAGTTTTACTTACAATAAAAACTGTGAAATACGTTAAGGACACATTATGACTAAAAGTATAACAAGATCGATTGATGCATGCGCCTCACATTACGGTGAAAATGCCAATGAAATGCGAGAATATTTACTTAATGGCGAAAAAAATGCTTTAGCTATGAATAATAGAGGCCCTATTGAGTTTGATGAATATGGTGATTTAGCACAAAACATTAAAAGCCAATACCAAGAATACGGCTTTTATATATTCGAAAACGTAATTGATAAAAAAGAGCTCGCCG
Source organism: Pseudoalteromonas sp. S3431 (assembly GCF_000690035.1). Classification (NCBI taxonomy): domain Bacteria; kingdom Pseudomonadati; phylum Pseudomonadota; class Gammaproteobacteria; order Alteromonadales; family Pseudoalteromonadaceae; genus Pseudoalteromonas; species Pseudoalteromonas sp. S3431. The sequence goes on along the minus strand of NZ_JJNY01000022.1, from coordinate 17,567 downwards.
AGATAGAAATAGAACTAGCCCAATTAAAAAAAACCTTCCCTTTAGAACCGTATGGAAAAACAACCGCAGATGGAAAACCAGCGTTAGGTGCTGATAATCAAGCACCTAATTTAATTTGGTCAAAATCACTTGGAGATCCACTTGGCGGAACCGCAATCGCTAATGGCCGACACCAAGTAAAATTATTTGAACCTGAAGCTGCTGACGATCTGCCTGCGTTTTCGCCTTTTGTATTGCTTGGCTCACTGCAGTTTTCTGAGTCATGCTTAAGAACGTACGCGCACCCTCAATTATTAAAAGTGGCCGAGGCAATAAATGGTAAGGATTTTGCCCCATTTCATGAATGTCTTTTTATTAAAGATCCTGGCGTAGGCGCTGCCGTTTCATGGCACCAAGATGGTGATACTCATTGGGAAAATGAAAATTTTGATCAAGACATACACGGCTTTAACTTTATGGCGCAAGTTTTTGGCAGTACTGCTGTAAATGGTGTGTGGGTTTTACCTAAAAGTCATAAGGTTGGTAGGGTTGATATTAAAAAAATGGTTGCCGAAGCAGGCAGTGAGCGCTTAATTGGAATGGTGCCTTTAATTTGTAATCCCGGTGATGTTGTTATTTGTAATAGACAGCTTTTGCATGGTTCATTCGCTAACTCTGGATTTGAGCCTCGCGTTACTATTAACTTTGGGTTCCATAAACGTTCATCTGTATTAGGTGTCATGGGCTCTGGAATGCACTGTGAAGCTAAAGTTTACGATGAGTCACTTATTGAGCAGAGATCAAAAGTACTTGGCTATGCAATAGATGCTAGAAAACAGCACTTCCCTGACGAAACACCTTATCAATATCAACCTTTTGCTGAAGCCAATAAAACCTTTGATTGGGATGATCTGGCAAAACAAGAGATTAAAGATTATAACTTACTTGATTTAAGTATATAAAATCACTTAGCTCCTAATAATTTTAGGAGCTAATATTTAGTTGGATATCAATATGACTATAAAAAATGGAATATACCCAGTGATCCACACTCCCCTTTTAGAAGATGAGAGTATCGATTTTAAAGGGTTTGATAAATGTTTAGGTTATTACCTAGATACAGATATACACGGCTTAACAATTTTAGGTAGTGGTGGTGAACTCCCTTATTTTTCTGATCAAGAACAACTTAAAATTGTTCAGTACACTTACAATAAAGTGCAAAATAAAAAGCCACTTATCATAGGCGTAAACGCATACAGTAGCGCGCAAGCAATTGAAAAAATTACTGCTTATAAAGATTACTCGAGTTATATATTACTGTTATTAACTCCTTACTATAAATCAAGCTTTGAAAACTACTTAAAAGCGATTAAGAACATAGCGCAGCATTCAACTTCACCTATCCTTTTTTATTATTTCCCTCAGATTACAGGGCATTATTTTTCAAACCAACAATTAATAAAACTGCTAAGTATTAAAAATATTATAGGTATTAAAGATAGCTCATTACATCTAGCAACAGCGCGCACCGTTTTAAATAAATTGCCTGATACTCGTTACTTTAGCGGATTAACTTTGGTGTACGAACATATAGCTGCCCATGGTGCTGCGGGTGCAATTTGTCCTATAGCAACTATTTTACCCATGCAGGCTGCTGCATTTTTTGAAGATTTAAATCTAAATAACACTAAAGAGATAAATAAACATCGTACAGTATTAAAATCTGTATTACCGATTGCTAATAATTTGAATATTTCAGTAAGTGTGCAAAACTCACTGCTTAATATTTTAATTCGTAGTCCTAAACCACTAATAAAGTCAGTAACCAGCCCTCATGCAAATATTAAAGAAGCACTCAGCCTTTTGGGATTACCAATACACGCAACGGTAAGAAGCCCTTTAGCGCCTATCAGTTATGAATCAAAAGAAAAAATAGCTAAAATTTTAGCTTCTATAAAAATCTAAATTGTACTAATAGTTAATTTCTAAATGCCAAGTAAGCCTGCGTAATTGCATCTGGATTTTCTACTTGCGGATAATGCCCAAGCTCTACAAACTCTTGTACGCGCGCATTGGGGATCAGCTTTTTATAATGCTCAATCATGTGCTTACCAGAGATGGGATCTTCTGCGCCTGCTATAAACGTAAGTGGTATATTACTATTTATGATGGCACCAACCCAACGCTCTCTGTTTTGCTGCCTCTGCTTTATATAACTAATGAGTTTAGGCATAACGGCTAAACCATTTTTATGAATTAGCAACTCCCAAAGTGTGTCTACCACTTGTTTTGAAGGGGGTGTACTTTTACTAAAAATAGTCACTAAATTATTGGCAAATTTTTGTTTATTCATTAATTTTGGCACTAGCCAACCAAACTTAGATAATAATAATTTTTGTATAAATAAGGGTTTGTGCACTTCTGGAAACAGTCCACCATTTAAAAAGCAAACACTATTGATCGTTATGGCACTTTGATTATGTACTTGCCTTGCTAATAACTCTTGAGCCACTGTATCGCCATAGTCATGAGCTAAAATATGTATATCATTAATATTTAACGTTTTTAAAAATTGAGTATATAAGTCGGCTTGTTCAGTAATTTTATAGCCTGCATTTTTAGGTTTATCTGACAAACCAAAACCTAGCATATCGAGTGTAATTACAAAATAATGTTCACTAAGCGCTTGCCACATACCTTCCCAGTCCCAACTAGCACTTGGAAAGCCATGTATTAAAAGCAGCGCAGGTTTTGTTACATCGCCGGCTACTTTTGTAAATATTTGATGACCATTAATTTGGGTAAATGAACCCTGAGACTGCCACTGCTGTAGGGAAACCATGTATTAGCTTAATTTTTATTATTTATTTGTGTAGTTCTATCATAAGAGTGATATGAAGAGGTAATAAAATTGATATTTAGGAAAAATTTTAATCCGAAAAAATCAACAGCTCCTAAATAAATTTAAAAAGCGGCTAACTAAACAGTCAGTCGCTTTTTTTAACTATAAAAAGTTTATTAGCACAAAACCTTATACTCTTTTCGTATTTGTAATAAATTTTAAATAAGTAGATTAACGACCCAAGCTGATTTATTTTCTTTTTTGATTAGAACACATCTAAAAGTATGAACAAACCACGATTACAGCGCCTTAAATAACACACACTAAAACTTCAAATAATACTTTATAACTATATTCAACTACGTAGTCACAATCCAACTGCCCGAATATTAAACGATTGACATATTTATTAATGAAGTGTTAACGTCATAAAACACAAATGCCACCGGTGGCAGTGAGCATCTAAGTATCATTTTTGTTACACACAACGCTCTTATATAAAGGAAAAATCATGAAAAGCATGAGACTCAGCACAATAGCAGCTGCATTATTATTAGCCCTTCCCTCTTATGGGCAAAGCTCTTCAACCGCTGATGAGCTTAACAATAAAGAAAAGCCGATCTCTAGTACATTATCGAAACAAGACGGTAAACCTCAAACACCAGAAGATGATATTGAAATTATTAGTGTTACCGGTATTTACCAAGCTGATTTAAAAGCACGTGCACTTGAGCGAGACAGTAATGCATTTAGTTCAGTTATTGCAACTGATGACATGGGTAACTTTGTTGATCAAAATGTAGCAGAATCATTAAGAAGAATGCCAGGTGTAACACTGGAAAGAAGTGAAGGAGAAGGGAAATACGTAGCTGTTCGTGGTTTAGGACCTAAGTTTGTAGCAATAAATATGAACGGTGCTGAGTTATCTGGCGCAGGGGATGACCGAAAAGTAGGCTTAGACGGTATAACGAGTGATTCTCTTGGTTCCATTGAAGTTTTTAAAACACTGACTCCTGACATGAACCTAAATTCAATTGGTGGTGCTGTAAATGTTAAATCGATCTCTGCGTATGATCGAGGTGAGAATACCCTAAAAATAAAAATTCAAGACGCTTACAATGAGCTGCGCGAAAAACACTCTCCTAAATTTAGTATTGATGGGACTCAATTGTTTCTTGATGACACCATTGGTATTGGGTTTGCCTTATCTTACGAAGATCGTAAAACACAAGTGGATGAAAATAGGCATCACAGTACCCGTGATTTAAATTTTTTAAAAGGTGGAATAGGCCTAACTGCGGAAGACATTGAAAGCGCACCTGAAATTTTAGCTCCTGCGCAATTAGAAAACCGCCGTGAAATAGCAAATAGGGAAAGAACTACCGCAACGGTTAATATCGAATTTAAACCAACAGACTCTGGTTTCTACTATTTACGTGCCAATTACTCAAACTATACAGATGAAGATATAGCACTACGTGAATTCTATAATTTTTATAATGGCGACCAAGATGACGAAGTTATTTATGTAAATTCAGAAACTAAAGAATTTGCACTGTCTGACATTGACGTAATGAACCAATATTTTGTTCAAGAAGGCGAAAAAACCACTATTAATATGAGTATTGGGGGTGAAAATTACGTAGGTGATGACTGGAAAATAAATTATGAGTATGCATATTCAAAAACAGATGATGAGTCTGTAGGTGACCGTCGTGTGCAATTTCGTGAAAGGGAAAATATTGTCTACGGCAAAGCGTCTAAAAACAGTATTGTGGCACGTGTACTTACTCCCGCAGAAGCCGCTGAGTTAGGCGGGTTTGCATTAAGTGACGAAGGCGATGTATTCAACGGTGAAGCTGATGGAGATTTAAGCAATCTTTCCAACATGGAATACGATAACTTGTTTATGGAGGACAGCACTCGTACTGACGAAATTAGTAGCTTAAAATTAGATTTAACCAAACAGTTTGACTCGGAGTATATAAATTATATCAAGTTTGGTGGTACTTATAATGAACGCGAGCACTATAACAACAAAGATCGCTGGAGTTATAGCATTGATGATAGTGACTGCAATGGGGATGAAACTTGTATTACTGTTGCTAACTCTAATATAACTAACTATGACTACGCAATACCTAATAATAGTGATTTCTCTTATCCGTTTGTATCTCGCTCACAAATGGAATACATGGTTGATGCAACATCAATTACGCGCGAAAGTGCCACCGGTGGCGAAACGTCAATTGATAGTACTAAAGAAGATTATACATTAAACGAAGATACTTATGCCGCCTACGTAATGACTGAGCTACGTCTAGCGGATAACTTAAAAGTAATCACTGGGGTACGCTATGCGCACACTGAATTCTCATCCACTGGTTTTATGTCACTTGAGAATGATGATTGGAAGTTCGATGGTATAAACACACTCGATCTAGCTGTCCCCCTTCCCGAAAGTAGTATCACTTACAGTGAATATTTTCCGAGTATGCATATACGGTATGAGCCATCTGATACGGTATTAGTACGTTCATCACTTTGGACTAGTTATACCCGACCTTCGTTTAAACAAGCACGTGGTTATGCGAAATTTGATAATGACATTAGCTTGTGTGATCCAGCCACCAATGACTGTTTTAATTCGCAGGATGGCCAAAGCACACTTGATTTACAAAACTATGTTTTAGGCCCTGATAACGCATTACAAGTAGGTAATCCAAACTTAGTTGCAATGAGCTCAACTAACTTCGATGCATCAATTGGTTGGTATCCTTCAAAAGAACTCTTTATGGAACTTGCTGTTTTTTATAAGGATATTGATAATTTTATCGTTGATGTTTCAGGTATTCAAATGCGCTTGGATGAATTGCCTTTAACATTGCCCGTTAATCAAGTTTCTGAGTTTGCAATTTTACAAGACTTACAACTAAATCAAGTAGATATCACACTCAATGGTGACACTGCCAATGTTTATGGTATGGAATTGAGCTTTAATCAATTTTTTGAAAATGGTTTGTTTTGGCAAAGTAATATGACGGTAGTAAGCAGTGAAGCAACGCTAGACGATTCTATACGTGTAGATAAAATGCCACTACCTGGACAAGCAGATATTACTGCTAACATCTCTTTCGGTTGGGAAGATGACGATTTGTCACTTCGTTTAATCAGTAATTACCGTTCAAAAATCCTTGAAGAAGTTGGTGCTTGCCCTGCTTCTGCAAATATATCTGATCCCCACGAATGTAAAAAATGGGCGGATATATATCAAGACGCAATTACTACCGTAGATTTTAAACTCAAGTATGACTTTAGCAAAAACCTAAGCGCTTACTTTGATGCAATTAACATAACCGATCAATCTGATCTTCGCTATTTCGCAGGTAATGAGCTATCTGGTGGTGCTGTCCTGTATCAGCGTGAGAACTATGGACGAACCTTTCAACTTGGTATGAATTATAAATTCTACTAAATAATCTGAACTCTAAATAATAAATCTCTTAACCAGAGTACAGATTAAATACACAAAACTAAAAATTAGCACACTCTACGTGTGCATCACACACTGCCAACACAGAAGCTAAAAAGTTCATCCTTGGAGGGATGTATGAAAACAAAAATAAGTGTAATCACCACATTATTACTCAGTACAATATTAACGGGATGCCAGGAAGAAAGTTCAATTAACGTTAAAGAAGCACCCGCCCCTGCTATTCAAGGAACCTTTGTAGATAGCCCTGTTGCAGGCTTAAGTTACACAAGTTTATCAGTACCTGATGGTGTAACCGATGCCAACGGTCAATTTAACTATTTTCGCGGCGAAGCGATTACGTTTGCAATAGGAGATATTGCGTTTCCATCTATTGCGGCAAGTAATATCTTGTCACCTTTAAATTTATTTTCAACCGATACTGTATTTCATCCTGCTGTTGTAAACAGCTTACGATTATTTCAATCACTTGATAGTGATGGCGATGTGAGTAACGGTATTACCATTAGTGCCACAGCAGCCGATGCAGCAACGATCAACTTATCAGAAGGCCAAACAATTACCGATTATTTTAGTCGTAGTGAAGATGAATTTGCGGCAGATGTAAACGTTTGGCTAGCAAATGCAGGCACACCAACAACGGAACTCATTGATGCTGATCAGGCTATATTACATTTTGTTGATTTTGTGTATAAGCAATACAACAGTACACAGCCTAATGCATTTAACTTGTCACTATTTACCGGTGATGTATACAACCCTTTGGTAAAAGGCAGTACTGCCGGTATTGAAATACTTAATTTTAGCCCCGCTGATGATACTAACTCCACGGGCACATTTACTAGAACAGCTGATGGTGAAATTATTGGCAACGGCAATTATGAATTTATATTTGGTGATCGCGTACTCGCTTTTACAACTGCTGTTAATGGTGAGTCAAATACACAATACCTAATTTCACGTTCATTTAATACGGTTGATAGTGTGTATAGTTTGTGCCACCAATCTGATGACGCATCGCTTAGCGACATGATTGCAAAATGCGATAGTAACGACGATGCTAAAAATAACATTATCGTATTTAGTGAAGAGCAAGCTGCCATTGAGCTTGAAAACCTCAACAATTTAGCAGAACAGAACAGCAAAGCACTTATTGAAGATTTTAACACCACCACTGAAGACTTCTTTAAGTCTACCTATAAAAGCGTAAGTGATGAGATTGGCAGTGCTGCTCTTTACTTCAAAACCGGTGGTAGCTTAGAACTTGATGCTGAAAATGGCAATATAGTGCTTGAAGGCGACCGCTTTAGTATTGGTAACACACTGCCAGGCAAAGAAACAAGCCCAAGTGACACATTGGGTAAAGGTATTTATAACTTAAGTGAAGGCTTTACAATTAGCTTTGATGTTATTGCCCATAATGATGCGGGTACTCTGTCATTGTATGTTGACAATAATACGACTGGCCAAGACAACTCAGTACATGGCAAAGCATCTAAATTTTATTCAAAAGCTATTACAGCTGAAAATTTACCTCAAGGTCAACGCTTTACATATACCTATAAACCAGGTGAAGACGTAGTAACAGGCCCTGATCTGGACAGCGAAAGCGCGCAAGGCGTATTAAATGCAGAGATTAAAAACTCATTTTTACAGATTCGAACTGATAGCGCGGCATCAATTACGTTAGATAATTTAGAGTTAATTACGGTTGCCACAGATGTACCTGAAATTGAAGAGCCTACTGATCCAACCACACCACCAACAGGGGGAGACACGACAACGCCATTCCCATTTGTTACTGATTTTACAACGGTAACAGGTGATTTATTTTCAACTGATTTTTCCGCGATTACTGCAGCTGACGGCTCTATCGTCCCTATGTTTAAAAAGACAGGTGGATCGGTTTCTGTTATTGATACCGGTTTAGAAATTAATAGTGGCCGCTTTACAATGGGTAATACAACGCCAAATGTAGAGACGACCGAAACAGATCAAAGTACAACTGGTAGCTTTGATTTATCGCGCCCCTATCAAATTTTGATAGATATCGTGAGTGTGAGCGATCCTGATGGTGATAATAACTTCCAAATTTACGTGGATAACAATACCTCTAGCAGCTCAAAGTCAATTCATGGCTCTAGCTCAAAATTTTACAATGAATTAATTAACACCTTAGTACCTGACACTACGCTAGTTGTTGAAGGTAAAATTGCAACAGCAACTTCATTTTTACAGCTGCGTACTGAAAATGGCGGAACGGTTGTTATTAAAAATCTACGTATCGAATACTTAGACGATCCGAGCGTGTTTAAATGTAATAGCTCTCCTGAGCTGTATTTTTGTGATGACTTTTCAGCAGGCGATTTATCCAACTGGAAAATTATTGCAAAACCAGATAACACAGCGGGCGCCGTGGGTGAATTTGATATTTTAGATTTAAGTGGTAACAACGTTATGCGTTACACCGCCGGTGGTGTTGGTGGTGAACTCATTTTAGCCACTGAAGACGCATTACAAAATGTGCCAGATACCGGTAACTACTTTTTTGAAGCTGATATTCGACCACGTCAAAACAGTACAACAGCGAGCAAACAGCTCTACTTAATGGCTCGTTATGAAAGTGAAGGCAACTGGCTTGCTGGTGGCTTAAATGTACAAAACTCAACAAGTAGCACACAAGTAGAAGTGGCTGTGACTGTTGACGGTTCTATTTCTCGACCTGTACAAGCTAAGTCTCCTATCTTATTAGGTGAAAAAGGCGGTACAACTGATGGCGTTTGGTATACCACCCGCTTTGAAATGATAGACTCAGAACTTACTGCATATCTGAATGGTGAAAAAATGGGCACAATTAGCGACAGCACGTATAGCGCTCGTGGCCTAATTGGTTTGTTTACTAACAACCGCTCATTTGAACTTGATAACGTTAAAGTCGGCGATCCAAGTATTAAGCCAATTCAATTAACCCTTGATTATAAAGATCCTGCATGGGATGCCAGTACAACCACTGATCCGTTCATAATTAATGTGACAGCAATTAAAAACGATGGTGTTACAACCGATACCTTCTGCGTTACATCGAGTAATAAAGACGTAGTGTCTGCTGATGTCTCAGGCGATGTAGTTACGTTAAGCCCGCTCAGTGCTGGTGAAGCAACAATTAAGTTTGTATCAGGTTCTGATGAAACAATAATCAGAACGATTGAAGTAAATGTTGTCGAAGGCTTTGTGATGCCAAGCACCGATTATGGTGACCTAAGCGGTAAGCTAATGCCTGAAAAATCAGCAGATAATCAATTTGTTGATACGTTAATTTCAATTGATTTTGATACTACCGGTGTAACACCAACCTTAGGTAGTCTTGGCGAAGTTAGGATTTATAAACAAAGTGATGACACTTTAGTTGATACCCTAAAAGTAGGTAAAAACATCGATGTAATTGGTTACCCTGGGCAAGATCGCATACGTGCTGTAAATTACTTCCCTATTAGCTTAGAGGACAATACATTAATCATTAAGCCTCGCAACAGTGTGCTTGAGTACGGCCAAACTTATCGTGTAGTTATCGGTGACGACGTTGTTACTGGTGCTAAATTAAATGACATGGATTTCGCTGGACTTGGCAATAACAGTCAGTGGACATTTACAACCAAAGTAAATATCCCAGCAGGAAATGAGCTACTCGTTGACGATAATGACGTTGCTGACTTTAGAACCGTGCAAGGCGCACTTAATTTTGCAATGCAGCATCTTGATAAAGATGAGCAAACAACGGTTTCAATAAAAGACGGGACTTACAATGAGCTGCTATTTCTGCGCAATAAAAATAATATAACGCTACAAGGTGAAAGCCAAAACAACACTATTATTCAGTACGAAAACTACGAAACACTTAATAGCGGTTCAGGTGGTAGCGCGGCACTTGGCGGTGGTACTCCAAACGGTGGCCGTAGTGTATTTTTGGTTGAAGGCACAGATATGCTGGTTATTAACAATCTAACGTTAAAAAACACGCACATTCGTAGTAACAGCGTATCAAATCAAGCTGAAACTATTTATTTCAATAGCCAATATCGTTTGGTTGCCAACAACGCAAACTTTATTAGTGAGCAAGATACCCTACTACTAAAAGGCTATACTTGGTTTTACAACACGCTAGTTGCCGGTAACGTAGACTTCATATGGGGATACCCAGTTACTTCGTTATTTGAAGATAGCGAAATACGTACCCTAGGTGATTCTAAAAATGGTGATCCAACCCAAGACACCAAAGGTGGCTACGTTTTACAAGCGCGTGTACCGGTAGAAACCGATCCTGGCTTTATTTTCTTAAACAATGAGTTTACCAATGGTCCTGGCCCTATTGGTAATGGCGTACTAGACAATTCAACATATCTTGCTCGCAGTAGTGGTAGCTCTTCATACTTTGATAATGTAACCCTTATCAATAACAAGTTTGATACCCACATTGCAACTGTTGGCTGGGCTATTCAAGGTGTTGAAAATCAACCAGCTCCAAATCCAGAAGCACCTTCAGCAACAAGCGGCTGGCGTGAATACGGCAGCATGGATATGCAAGGTAACGCACTAGATTTAAGCACCCGTAATGGTGGTTATATTTTACAAACAAGTGAAGTAGCTCAACTGCTTGAACGTGATAGTATTTTTGCAAGTTATGGCGATGGCGCAGGGTGGACCCCAACCCCTTTACCAGTGCCAGTGTTACCTGACGAACCTGTAAAAGTAATACCTGTTAACGTGAATTTAGGATTTGCTGGTTATAACTTTGATGTGACCGGTGGTACTAATGGCACTGTGGTAACTGTAGATAATGGCTCATCATTAAAAGCAGCATTAAGTGAAGCAAAAGCAACCAGTACACCTATTATCATTTATGTTGATGGTGTTATTACTGATGCGAACAGTGGCGGTGATGGCTTATCAATTCAGATAAAAGATATGGATAATGTGTCTATTGTGGGCGTAGCAGATCGTGGTCATTTGGATGGTATTGGCATCGAAATTCGCAGAGCGAATAATATCATAATTCAAAATTTAAAAATTAATCAAGTGCTTACCGGTGGTAAGGATGGTATTTCAATTGAAGGTGATGAAAACGGAAGTACCTCTAATATCTGGATTGACCACAATGAGTTATATTCATCGCTAGACTCAGATCAAGATTTTTATGATGGCCTAATTGATTCTAAATCTGGCGCGCAAAACATCACAATTTCTTATAACTACTTACACGATAGCTGGAAAACCTCATTACACGGTCATAGTGATGATGACACCAGTACCAACAAAAATCGCTTTATTACTTTTCACCATAACCGATTTGAAAATATTGTATCGCGAGTACCCTTATTTAGATTCGGTCGCGGCCATGTATTTAATAACTACTACAACAACATTACCTCTAGTGCCATAAATTCACGTATGGGGGCGGAGCTTCAAATAGAAGGTAACTACTTTGAAAACACCAAAAACCCAGTGATCTCGTTTTATTCAGATACTATTGGCTATTGGAATACATCGGGTAACTACCTCAGTGATACCGTTACCTGGGGTGAAGTACCAGACGGTGACGTAGCGGGTGAAGTAACCGAAAATGGAATTACACCAACAAGTAGCTACCAAGTGCCTTATGAGTACACACTAACCCCTGTTATGGCTATTAAAGATCATATTATTGCGCATGCAGGTATTGGTAAAATAGATCAAAGTGATTTAGATATCCCAGCGATTGAAGAGCCTATAGAGCCGCCGATTCAAGAGCCGTTAGGGCTACCATTTACTGAAAATTTTTCTGCAAACAACGCTGATGAATTTTTCAGTAATCGTTACCGTGACTTATCAGGCCTTGCAGGGAGCAACACCCCCCTATTTCACCGTGTTACAGGCAGTGTTCAGGTAAGTAACGGAAAACTAACCATGACCGGTACACGTATTAGTATTGCAAATACAACACCGACCATTAACACCACGGGTGACGATACGCAAACAAGCGGATTACTAGACCTATCAAATAACTACCAAGTAACGTTCAAGGTGGATGCTGTAAGCGGTAATACAGCTAAAAGCTTTCAGATATACGTAGACAACAATACTTCAGGAAGTGCTAATTCAATACATAACGGTAGTTCTAAGTTTTACTCTATAAAGCTGGAAGAGCTAGTACTGGGGCAAACCTATACTGTTGATGGTTTTGTTGCCACACCAACCTCTTTTATAACTATCCGTACAGAGAGTGAGGCAACTATTACGATAGATGAACTAACAATTCAGTAACCTTCCCAAGTAAAAAGCCCTTTATGTTGATTCTATGGGGCTTTCATTTTTATATCTTTAATATAAAACTACATTTTTAGTTATTTCTTATTACACATAAGTCCAGCTCAAATAACACAATAAGTGACAACTTAAGATTAACATATTACCTCGAATTCAAGTAGATACAACTCTATAAGGTATTGTCCATTATATAAATTACAAAAAAAGCCTAAGTTGTAACATTCAAAATAAGTGCTATATTTAGTCCGAGCATAAGATACTAAACGCTTATATAAGTACATATAAAAGGACGAATGAATGCTTGCAAAAAGCAGGATTAATAATGGGCTTTTACTACAAGTAATCATCCAAATTATTATCCTCATTATAGGTGCTACTTTCACTTATTCTCAGCATATTCAATATCAACGCGAACGTAATGCTGTTATTTCAACGGCTCTAAACAACCGACTCTCCTCATTATCCACAGGTATCATCAATAGGGTTAATTTATATCAATATGGGCTATTCGGCTTAAAAGGATTTATACACGGTATTGGCATTGATAATTTAAATTATCAAGCGATGCAAAACTACTCAAATAGCCGAAATTATGCTTTAGAATTCCCTGGTGCAGATGGTATCGGTTTTATTAAAAGAGTATCACCAGCGCATTTAGATCAATTTTTAGAACACGCTAAAAACGAGCGGCCCGATAATACCTTTAGTTTAAAGTCACTCAAAGACGACAACGATGAGCATTTTATTATTCAGTATATTTTTCCTGAAAAAAATAATTCAAAAGCACTTGGTCTTGATATTGGCTCTGAGAACATACGCCGACAAGCAGCACTCAACTCAGCAATAAACAATAGCACCCAATTATCGGCGCCAATTACCTTAGTACAGGCTGACAAAAAACCACAGCAAGGTTTTTTGATTTTACTCCCTGTATATCAACAAAATATCGTGCCAAAAAATACACAACACCGCCTAGAAAAATTAGTAGGTTGGACTTATGCCCCTCTATTAATTAATAATATTTTAGAGTCACTTTCTCAAGTAGACGAAAATAGTTTAAGCATCAGTGATTTAAATAACAGTACTGAATTTACCTTTTTTAATTACGGCAATAAGAATAATAACACCGCGTTTCAAACTTCTAATACTATCAATATTATGGGACGAAGCTGGAAAGTAACACTGCATGGTTCTCAATCTTTTATCGCCAACCTCCATTTAGCTAATAAATATCAAGCACTCGTTGATGGAGTCTTTTTAACCGTCTTCTCAATGTTTTTTATATTCGCTCTACAGCTATTTTTTTATCGCAGGGCACAAAGAATAAAACTCAAAGTAGAAGCCGCTAAAAAGCACGAACAAATACTTGAACAAGCAAATTCAAAACTAGAAATTGAAGTAAAGTTACGCACCCAACAAATAGCCGATATAAGTACTTTACAACGCAGTATTTTAGACAGTGCGAGTTACTCTATTATTGCTACAGACAAAGACGGCTTAATTACTGAATTTAATCCTGCTGCAGAGAAACTACTTGGCTACAAAGCCAGCGAAATTATTGGTATTAAAAACCCGAGTATTTTTCATGTAGAAGATGAAGTAGTTAAAAAAGCGCAGCAATTAACAAAAGAATTAAACAAACCTGTTAAACCTGGCTTTGAAGTATTTGTCGTTAAAGCAACCCCCACCGAACCTGATATAAACCAATGGACATACATAGATTCTAACGGTAAGCATATCCAAATTAATTTAAGCATTACCTCATTGCTTAATAATAGAGGTCAAGTAGTTGGTTTTTTAGGTATCGCATTTGATTTAACACAGCAAATAAAACATGAAGAAGCACTTGCACAAGCAAAAGAATTAGCAGAGCAAAGCTCTAAGGCTAAATCAGAGTTTTTAGCAAATATGAGTCACGAAATTCGTACTCCAATGAATGGTATTTTAGGTACTTTGCAACTACTACAAGAGCAGCCACATAATGAAAAATCACAAGAATATTTAAAAAAATCATTATACTCAACAAGAGCATTAACAACCATCATCAACGATATTCTCGACTTTTCTAAAATCGAAGCCGGTAAATTATCATTAGAAAGCATGCACTTTGAACTGAATGAGTTGATAAACCATTTAGAGTCGGATCTCGCACTTTTTGCTAATGAGAAAGGCATTTACTTACGTTTCATATCTAATATTGATCACAACTATTGGATAGGTGATCCGGTTAGGCTGAGACAGATTTTCATTAACTTAATCTCTAATGCCATTAAATTCACCCACGAAGGTGGTGTAACCGTTGAGTTTAAGTTAACTGACGATAATAAAATATACGGCATTGTTTCAGATACAGGCATTGGTATATCACAAAATGCAATTGATCGATTATTTGAACGCTTTGAGCAAGCAGAAACGTCTACTACCAGAGAATATGGTGGAACAGGGCTTGGCTTACCAATAACAAAATCGTTAATTAGCCTCATGAAAGGTGAAATTAAAGTGACCAGCACATTAAACTCTGGAAGCCAATTTTGTGTTTATTTACCACTGAAGAAAGCAAATATAAAAGCAATAGATCTAAATACAAAGTATTTAGAATTTCCTGATTTATCAAACAAAACAATTTTAATCGCAGAAGACAACAAAATTAATCAACTGGTTGCAACTGCAATGTTAGAGCCGACTAAAGCCAATATTGTAATAGCTAATAATGGGCTTGAAGCAATTGCATTATATGAATCGTTGTTACCTGACATTATTCTTATGGATATTCAGATGCCGAAAATGGATGGTTTTGAGGCCTGTAAAAAAATAAAAAAAATAAATAGTAAACAAGTCATTATAGCCCTAACGGCCAATGTTTTTACTGAACAAAAAGAACTGTATAAACAACTTTTTGATGGCTATATTTCTAAGCCTATTGAAAAACAAGAATTAATAAAAGCACTACATATGAATAATACAGAGGAAAACATTTGATATGCCTCAACAAATCAAGTTTAAGTAGATTGAATTAACAACATACTCCAAATTACTTTGTCGCGCCTAACCAATAGTTGAGCAAAGTTTACTTTACATTAAAAAGCCCAGTTAAATTAATAACTGGGCCTTAAGAATAATGGTGGAGGGAGAGGGATTCGAACCCTCGTTAGGGATAAACCTAAACACACTTTCCAGGCGTGCGCCTTCAGCCACTCAGCCATCCCTCCACAGTGTTGCAATTGTATAATGCAACGGCACGCTATAGTATGAAATAGGCCCACAAGGTGCAAGGCATTTTTAAATATGAACCTTCAAGTGCTTACTTATCAAGCAATAACTTACGTTTAAGTAAAAAAAACGGCTAAATTCAAGATTTAACCGTTTTTAATTTAAACTTTAAAATGACTTAACCTGAACTCTGATTAAGAGATTTACTACGTATTGAATATGATGATATTTAAATTTATTTTCTCTAGCCAGAGTTTAGGTTACTTAGCCATACTCGCGGTAAATTCAAGCATGCGATTAAGTGACTTAAGTGCGCCTTCGCGTAAATCCATATCAACAAATACTTCTTTGCCTTTAGGGTCAATTAGGGCTTCCTCAATCGCTTTTAAGCCATTCATTGCCATCCAAGGGCAATGAGCGCAACTTTTACATGAAGCGCCCTCACCTGCCGTTGGAGCCGCGAAAAACTCTTTATCTGGGCATAGTTGCTGCATTTTATAAAAAATACCGCGATCGGTTGCAACAATAAATTTATTGTTGGGCATTGTTTGCGCAGCTTTTATGAGTTGGCTCGTTGATCCTACAGCATCGGCAAGTGCAACAATCTCTGCTGGCGATTCTGGATGAACTAATACGCCTGCATCTGGGTGTAGCGCCTTCATATCTTTTAAAGCTTTAGTTTTAAATTCGTCATGTACAATACATGCACCATTCCACATAAGCATATCAGCACCGGTATTTTTTTGAATATAACTACCAAGGTGCTTATCTGGTCCCCAAATGATTTTTTCGCCTTGCTCATCTAGGTGCTCTACAATTTCAAGTGCACACGATGACGTTACAATCCAATCGGCACGCGCTTTGACCGCAGTAGAGGTATTTGCATATACAACAACTTTACGATCTGGGTGCTCATCACAAAACGCAGAGAAATCGTCTATCGGGCAACCAATATCTAACGAACATGTTGCTTCAAGCGTTGGCATAACAACCGTTTTATTGGGTGTTAATATTTTAGCTGTTTCGCCCATAAATTTTACGCCCGCGACGATAATCATATCTGCATCGTGACGTGCGCCAAAACGTGCCATTTCTAGCGAATCGGCAACGCAGCCGCCGGTTTCTTCAGCAAGTGCTTGAATTTCAGGATCGGTATAATAATGGGCAACAAGTACTGCATTTTTATCTTTTAGTAATTGCTTTATACGCGCTTTATATTCGCCTTGCTCGTCTTGTGTTAACGGTGCTGGCTTAGGGGGAAAGATATAACCTTCAGGCATAATAGTTTGAGCTAGACTCATGTTCTCGACCACTTATCTACAGTGCATTAATTAGGGCGAATTATACGAGAATATCAAAGCAAATAACAGCAAACTAGCGAGGCTGTTTATAAAAAATAAAGTGGGAATTTAAAAAAGAATATAAAGGAAAGTATTAGAGAGTGGTGGGTCATGATGGATTTGAACCATCGACCAATTGATTAAAAGTCAACTGCTCTACCAACTGAGCTAATGACCCGCTCTAATATAAATTTGCTTTGTAAAAAGCTGCGTAAATCCGCCGATTAAAACTTTCATAGAATGGTGGGTTATGATGGATTTGAACCATCGACCAATTGATTAAAAGTCAACTGCTCTACCAACTGAGCTAATAACCCGCTCTATGCACTTATTCAGTTAAGAATGAAGTTTACGTAAATCCGCCGACTGATGCTAAACAGTATTCACAAGGAATAAAGAA
>NZ_JJNY01000021.1:0-22771 GCF_000690035.1 Pseudoalteromonas sp. S3431 | reverse complement strand
TTGTAACCTAGTGGGCTCGGTAACTGCTCCTGCGTTACCCTAATGGCTTACATCCATGTAAGAATAAGTAAAAACCGAGCAAAGCTTCCGCGTCCTGCTCACGCCCCTTACCTACATCCATGTAGGCAACAAAGAGTTGTTCGTCCCTAGAAAGAATCCAAAGGGCAGCGCATGTTTGGTATTTATGCGGCGTTATCGCCTATTCATGGGGAATAACCACACTACATAGGCTCTGCCTTGCCTAAAAACCAAACATACTACTGCAAATTCACCCACCAAAGCTCAACACGCCCTAATTACTATTTATAACCTATCGGCTTAAATAATCCACCTACCGAAATGGTTTCTTACAAATATTCATTTATTTATCATACTAAGTCTATACAATAAAAGCGGCTATTAAATAAGGTACACTCATAAGGTACAACCATGAAAAAACAGATCAGCTTATTAGCGCTTTTATGCACCGCCTCTGGTGCTTACGCAGAATCAGCACCTAAAAATGTAATTTATATGATTGGTGACGGCATGGGTCCGGCTTACACCACGGCTTATCGGTATTTTAAAGATGACCCCGCAACAAAAGAAGTAGAAGGCACGGTTTTTGACACTATTTTAAAGGGTATGGCACGTACCTACCCTGATGACCATACTTATGTAACCGACAGCGCAGCAGGTGCAACAGCACTGAGTAGCGGTCATAAAAGTTACAATGGCGCAATTGCAGTAGATACAGACAAAAAATCAGTTAAAACCATGCTTGAAATAGCAAAAGAGCGCGGTATGACAACAGCGCTTGTAGCAACATCACAAATAAATCATGCCACTCCAGCAAGCTTTGCTGCACATAATGAATCGCGTAATAACTACGACGATATCGCCAACGATTACATTGATAATAAAATTGTAGGTAAATTACCTGTCGATTTAATGCTCGGTGGTGGTACTCAATACTTTATTAGAGACGACCGTAACTTAGTTGATGAGTTTAAAGCTGCTGGTTATCAATACGGTGACGATATTAAAAACCTTGGCCAGATAACAAAAATACCAGCCATTGGCTTATACGCACCTAAAGGGCTGCCTTTCGCACTTGATGAAAATCCAACTCGCCTAACTCAACTCACATCTAAAGCGCTCAATTTGCTAGATGACCAAAACAAGAATGGTTTTTTTGTAATGATTGAAGGCAGCCAAATTGATTGGTGTGGTCACGCAAACGATATAGCCTGTGCAATGGCTGAGATGGATGATTTTGCTAAATCAATAGAACAAGCAAAAGCGTATGTTGATAAAAACAAAGACACTATATTAGTCATAACGGCCGATCATTCAACAGGCGGTTTAACCCTTGGCGCACATGGTCAATACAAATGGGAAACTGATGTAGTAAAAGGTGTTAAAGCAACTGCTGGTAAACTAACTCAACTTTTACTGGATTCTGATGATTTAAAGCCAGTATGGACTGCTAACACCAATATTGAATTTACAACTGAAAATCAAATAAAACTTGAGCAAGCTAAAAAAATGGGTGAAAAAGCGCTTAATTTAGCTGTTAAAAGCATTATTAGCGATGCAAGCTTTACTGGCTGGACAACCGGCGGACACACCGCTGTAGACGTGCAGGTATTTGCTTATGGTAAAGGCAGTGAACAATTTATTGGATCGCAAAACAATACCGATATTGCTGATAAACTAATCGGCTTTATTGAAAAATAAAAATTGTATTTCATTTTGAATGACAAAAAGCCCGAACACATGTTCGGGCTTTTTATTAAATCTTATAGCTATATTCAAGTAAAGCGCGGTAATGCACTTTAAGCGTATATATCAACGCCTATTAAATTTTGTACTTCTGCTCTGCGTTCTAAATTAGCAAATTCAGTATAAGTAGAAATCGCTTTGCTTACTTGAGCTGTCGGTTGGTCGTAAATTGTTTGCCTGTACTCATTGCTTTTAGCACTGCTTTTAAACAGCTGATTAGCCAGTTCAACACCCTCGACACTGCTTTTTACATAATCGGTATTCGTTTTTTTAGCAGCCGGTTGGTCTAATAAGTTCTGTGGTTTATTAGTAACAACTTTGGTAGAGCTAACCCTACCCGGAATATCTCCGGTAAAAAAACCTGAACCAATAGGCAGCGTCATTACGCGTCTCCAACCTTAATAATGCATAAAATTATGATTTAAAAACAACCAATTTGCAAATAATATGATTACTCACGTCCTGGTAGCTTTTTCCAAGTCACCGTATCGCGCACATATTTAGGTTGAGCGTCGCTCGCTTTTACAACATCACCCGCTAAAAAAGCGGCTTCAACATGCGCTAGCATATAACGTGCATCGGGTAATGTAATTTCACTATTAATTGTCACATTTTCAAAGTCATTAAGCGCATCAGAATAGGTTTTAAAACCCGTGCCCACCGCTACAGATGGCTCAGTGGTTGCTATATACTCATTGTTTAGTAAATCAGGTTTTATAACGCATTCTTGGTTAACTAAAAGCATTAAATTATTTTGCGCTTGGTAATGGGCAAAATATATTTCACCCATACGCGCATCTATACTTGGGTAAACACTAAGACTGCCGTTTTGTTCAAACGCTTGTTGCGCCATAATAGCCAATGTTGAAACACCTACTAGCGGTAAGTTAGTTGAGTACGCTAAACCCTGCGCTATTGCTACACTAATACGTACACCAGTGAAACTACCTGGCCCTTGGCCAAAACCGATTACATCTAAATCTTTTAATTTGCAGTTTGCTTTAGTTAACAGCTCATCCACGAGTGGAAGTATTTTTTGGCTGTGCTGCTGCGGACACTCTTCAAAATGATGAAATGTTTGGCCCTGAAAATGTAAAACAATTGAAAGCGCCTCAGTAGAAGCATCAAGGGCTAGAATGTTACTTTTTATCATTTTATTACTCTAATTAATTTGTTGTAAAAATTTATTGGCATCTTCTAAACTTCGTGTTCGGCGCATTGGCGGTAAGCTTTTTAAAAATACTTGGCCATATTGTCGTGTAACTAAGCGATTATCACATATGACAAGTACACCTTTATCTTTGCTATCGCGTATTAAACGCCCAACACCTTGTTTAAGTGCAATAACAGCTTGTGGCAATTGTATATGCGCAAAAGGGTCTTTCCCCTGCATTTGGCAATCTTGCATTTTAGCTTGTAATAATGGGTCATCGGGTGCTGCAAATGGCAATTTATCAATAATAACACAACTTAACGTACTGCCGCGTACATCAACACCTTCCCAAAAAGAAGCCGTGCCGAGTAATACCGCATTACCATGGCGGGTAAATTTCTCTAAAATAATACGCTTAGACATTTGCCCTTGCATATAAACTGGGTAGTCTATTTGTGTAGTTAGCCCTTCGGCTACCAAATGCATCATTCGATAGCTAGTAAATAATACAAAACAACGCCCTTGTGCTGATTTTATAAGCTCAAGCGTTAATTTTACAATTGCATGGGGCATATTATCAGCGTGTGATTCGGGTAAGTAGCGAGGTAAACACAGCAGCGCCTGATTAGGGTAATCAAATGGGCTATCTACCATCATGCTTTGTTTTGGTTTTAAACCTAGGCTTGCATTAAAATGCGCTAGTTTGTTGTCAACCGAAAGTGTTGCTGAAGTGAATACAAAACCTGCGCCCGTGTCTTGCATCATTTGAGCAAACTTAGCTGATACATTTAATGGCGTTATATTAATCGTTAAATAACGGCGCGTTGTTTCATACCAATAACTAAAGCCGGTTTGAGCCGTATCAAAAACCCGCTCTAATTGGCCTTTAAAAGCGAGTGCACGCTCAAAAGGGTGTTCTATTTTATCGCTTCTGTCTAGGCAAAGCTTAAGTACTTGGTAAACAAAGTCCAAATCGCTTATGACACGATGAAGTGCTGCGCATATTTGTTTATCACTGAGCTTTTCACGCCAATCGCCACGGCCGCCATCAACGCCAAACTGTAATCGTAAATCAGCAACGCTTGTCTCAAGCTTATTTAAGCTTTTACCGAGCTGCAGCATATCGGGAATTTCGGCTCTATAAATAGCACGTAAGTCATTAATTAAGTCCACCAGCTTTTTAGTGCTAACACTTTCACCAAAGTAATCGCTGGCAATTTCGCTTAACTGATGGGCTTCATCAAATATGTAAGCATCTGCTTTTGGCATAAGCTCGGCAAAGCCGCTTTCTTTTACGGCCATATCGGCAAAAAACAAATGATGGTTAATCACGACAACATCGGCATCGGCCGCAGTTAAACGTGCTTTGCGTATATAACAACTTTGAAAGTCTGGGCATTCTTTACCTAAACAATTATCGGCTGTTGAATTTACATAAGGCAGTACTTTGGCATCATCTTCTATACCAATACAATCAGCTAAATCGCCTGATTGCGTTTCGCTGGCAAATTTAGCAACCATGGCTAGTTGATGCATAACATCAGAGTCGTCCGTAGGTACATGTGCAACATGCTGATTAAGCCTGTATGTACATAGATAGTTTGCACGACCTTTTAATAGGGCCGTTTTTTTAGAGGCGCTGAGCGCTTTCACTAATTGAGGTAAATCGCGATGGTACAGCTGCTCTTGTAGGGCTTTAGAGCCTGTCGATATTATCGTTCGGCCTTTTGATTTAAGTGCTGGGGCTAAATATGCAAACGTTTTACCCGTACCAGTACCGGCTTCAACGACCAATTGCGAACTGTTTTTTAATGCATCAGCAACGGCGACAGCCATATCTATTTGAGGTTGGCGAGGAGTGTATCCATCTAAAGACAACGCCAAAGGTCCGGTTGCGCTAAACAGTTGTTTGATAATACCAATCACTTTACAATAAATAATAGCGGGATTTTACGTAAGCTAAACATCAAGGGCAAGTAATTAAGTAATCGGTTTGAGTATATAAATAAGGGAGCAGAGCTCCCATTAGTTATTATTGCGCATTTATAGTTAAGGTTATTCCACTAGCTGCGCTGTACCCCTTTAAGTCAATATACCACTTGCCCGCTTGCGGGCTGGTAATACTACACGTTTCAGCATTACCATTTTTATACGGTCTACATTGATATACAGATTCAGTTGATTGACTGGCAAAATTCACATATAAATCGGCATCGCCTGAGCCACCAGCCATAGTTATATTTAAAGAGGAATACCCTGCTTCTAAGTCTTGTGTAAACCGCCCCCAATCTCCCGTAGCAACACTAATATCAGTTTCTGTTCGATTAATGGGTTCAATCGCTGTTGTTTCACTATAACTGGCAATAAGAGAAACATTAGCAATAGCGTTCCATGCTTCTACCATAACGTAATAAATACCGTTTTGGGCACTCGCAATATCACAACTTTCATTGCTCGATGATGTTGTACTTTTACAATCAAAATTTTCTAATGTAGGCGCTGTATTAAATTTAACATATAGGTCTGCATCACCGCTGCCACCTGAGGTAGTAAAGTTTAAGTTACTTGCATTATTAGGTACCTGTAGCGTATAGATAAGCTGCGCTTTAGCATCACCTGCAAGGCCAGAAACTGCAACACCATTTTGTAACTCATTATTAGCTGGTGGCACTATATCACCAGCATTTTTTGCCATTTCAGCTAAATAACTCACAGCAAGTTTTGCAAATTTACTAGCGTGGTCAGCATCAAAATTAGCGTCATTCTGTGTATGAATTAGCGGATTAATATCAGCCATCCTAGATTCAAATGGCATTGATGCTGCAAAGCCTTGTTGATACCATGATGCATGATCAGAACACCCATACCCACATTGGTCAAAACCATAGGTAATGTTAGGTAAGTAGGTATCAATTAACTGACCTAAAAATTGGTTTTGAGCATTTGTAGTGTAATCAGTCATCATTACAATATCTTCGCTACTGCCATTGTTTCCAGTCATATCAAATTGCACCATGCCGATCACATTTTTTCCTTGTGATTTATAAGATGAAGCAATATCTTTTGAACCTCTTAAACCAACTTCCTCTGCAGCAAAAGCCATTATATGAATTGTTTTTTGCGGTTTATAATCATTTTCAACAATCGATCTTAACACTTCAGATAATACAGCAATCCCCGATGCATTATCATCAGCCCCTGGTGAGCGACCGTTGCTTGGATTTGATTGATTAATTGAGTCTAAATGCCCACCAATAATGACAATTTCATCAGCCTCTTCATCTCCTGCAATAGTAACAATGACCGACGACTGCGCCCAGCTATGAGTAAAGTAATCAACATTTATATCATTACGTGTAGCTGCTAACTGTTGCCAGTAATCTTTTAGCCATTGTGAGGCATCTACCCCAGTTTGAGCCGTGTAATAGCGATTATAAAAGCTACTCATCGAATTAACTGTGTTCGTCAAATTATTTGGACTAATACTATTTATTAATTGCTGAGTTGTTTGCGGATTGTCAATGCTATATGTAGCAGCTAACGCACTTAGATTTTGATTTTGAACGGCAGCTAACTGCTGAGTGTATTCATTAGCCTCGATTAACGAATCGTGAGCAACAAACCCTCCACAGCGATGATAATTATCATGCATAAACTCACTTAAATGAGCAATATTTGCAGGCCTTATTTTTAACAAATTCACTGTTTGTAATGTTGTATCTTGTATACTCAATAATTCATCATTTGGTTTAAACGAGTTTTGAACCTGTTTATAATGTTTGGCTGCAACGGGATCTATCGTTACCCAAACACTTTCAGTGTCTTGTGCGTATGAGGGTTGGGTAAGTAATAAAGTACTAGCACTGAATAGCATAATTTTTATCGCGTGTTTCATTAATTGATACCTTTTAAGTCGAGTATTGCCTTTGAGACGAGGGAGTTTTGAAAAATAAAAAAGGGAGCGAATGCTCCCTAGAAATTAACTTAATTGGCTGAAATACTTAATGTTATACCGCTTGCCGCGCTATAACCTTGTAAGTCTATATACCATGTACCTGCTTGAGGATTTTCTATCGTACACGTTTCAACGTTTCCATTTTTATATGGGCGGCACTCATAAGAGCTAGTACTAGATGCTGAACCAAAATTTACATATAAATCAGCATCACCAGAACCACCGGCCATTGAAATATCGAGTGAAGAATACCCTGCATCTAAATTTTGCGTAAAGCGTGTCCAACCACCTGAAGCAACACTCACATTGCTTTCTGTACGGTTAATTGGCGAAACACCTCCGCCAGTAGACCCGTCATAACTACCTGTTAATGAAACGCCTGAAATAGCATTCCATGCCTCTACCATAACGTAGTATGTACCCGCTTGAGCACTACCTATAGAGCAGCTTTCAGTACTTGTAGAAGTTGTACTGTTGCAATCATAAGTGCTAAGTGTGGGTTTGCTTCCAAATCGTACGTATAAATCTGCATCACCAGAGCCGCCATTAGTATTAAATACTAAATTGCTAGCACCCGCTGGTACATCAAGTGTAAAAAACAACTGCTCTTTAGCTGAGCCACTTATACCAGTACGAGTAACGCCATTAGATAACGCTTCATCTTCCGCTGGCGGAGTGGTTGTGCCACATGAACTACCCGAACTTAAATTAGAGTTTACGCCAACAGCACTTAGGGCTGCTTTAACAGCACTTGGATCGTAATTTAAATCACAAGCTGCATCCATAACGCCGTTACCAGCAAGATCCCAGTTAGTGCTTGCAGTCCAATATAATTGGTTTGCACGTGCCATCACTTTAAATGCCTTTTCAGTATCCCAACCAGATGTAGTTGCTAAGTTATAAAATGCTTTATTAAACACCCCAGAACTATAATGAACATCCATTCCTGAAGAGTAGCTTGATTGATTATCAATTGATCTACCATCTTGTGTTGGATTATTCATGTAACGAAGAGCACCGTTGCCTTTAAATATATCTTTACCAACTAACCAATCGTTTGTGCCTTTCATGTAAAATTCAGCCGCTTCACCAGCCATATCAGAGAATGCTTCGTTTAAACCACCTGACTTTCCACTGTAAACTAAACCTGAGTTTTGCTCAGTAAAGCCGTGGCTTACTTCATGAGCTGATACGTCTAGGCTAACAAGTGGATAAAACGTATTTTGGCCATCACCAAAGGTCATCGCACTGCCATCCCAAAATGCATTTTCATAGTTACTACTATAGTGAACTCGCATTTGCAGTTGGAATGAAAGCGGCGGCGTACCAATCCAATCGTTATACATATTAAAAATTACGTTACCAAAATAATGTGCATCATTAAGTGGCGAATAGGCACCATTAATTTCTTTAAAGGTGTTTTCAGGACATGTAAATGAATATGCACTTGAGCCACTAGTACCACCATTTAGGTTAATGGTTTTTACATTTGTGGTATTCATTGAACAGTTATTGCCTGTCTGACTTACATTTAAGCTATCAAAATCAGTGCCATAAATGTATTTCCCGGTTTTTAGATTACCACCTGGGCCTGTCGCATCAGCATGTTGAAGGTTATCAAAGCTAAAAAGTACATCTCCAGAATTTGCATCTATGATTTGATATGGACGTGATGGGTTACTTCCGTAAGTAACATAAGACACTTCATAAACCAAATGCGCTTCACCTTGCTCATCAACCCAAATGGCTAATTGTGATTTTTCATTATGTTTTTCTAAGCCAACAGACTTTATCGCTGCAGATGATTTTTGCAATCCCTTAGCTACTGCCAATTTTTGATTTAACTTTGGAGTAACTGTGTCAATATCGCTTGATATATCATATACAGCAGCACCATGAGCACGTTTAAGTTGCCCATTATTGTTAAACGTCAAGCTCACCGTATCTCCAATTACCGGTAATCCATTATATACTTGTTGATAACGACGAGTTGTATCACCGTTATTACTTTTTATTTCTTTTAATACAACCAGCTCATTTCCTGCCTCTAAACCTACTAACTGATCAGGGCTAACCATCAATACAGAAGACACACCATTTTGTGCTGAATTATTTATATTTGCTTGTTGATTTAAATATTTTTTATTTGCAGCTACTGCGCTTGTTGCTTGTACCAAAGTAAAGGCAGCAAGTGTTGCTATTGTGATTTTTGATAAATTCACGTTTACGCTCCATTTGTTTATTTGTTTGAATATACTTTTATTAATCGGTACATCTTGTTCCCGATTAAAGCAATCCTAGGCTACAAATCATACAATTGAAAATGAAACAAAAAATTTACAATTAAAGTATTAAAAAATAAATTAAAAGCCTTTAATTCAACATCTTAATAAAAACCCACTAAATATTAAAAACATTTAATTAACATAATGTAAACATTTATTTACTTTTGGTAACATATTGAAATAAAAATAATACAATTAAGTGTATAAATTTAATAAAGTGATTTTTACAATACAAACACTATTAAATTTAACAAAAGGCCTAAAAAACAAACCTATTTTTAAAGGCGCGGCTGAAGCTTTAACATCTTTAATTTGTTATTTACCAAAACTATTTTTATTAAAAATAAAAATACAAATTGTCTAACAAACACTGTGACATAGCTATATCTCGGGAGTAACATAGGCATGTTTAGATCCCGCTTAACCATATGTTTTTCTCGTTAATTAAGGTTATTAAATGAATGCTTGGTACCTCATTTGTTTTCTCTCTGCACTTGCAATTTTTATTGCATTTGCAAATCAGTACATCCTCAAAATGCAAACTACTATTGCAATAACTACAGGCTCGGTTGTTATTTCTTTACTTTTGATTGTTGCAGTAAAATTATTAGGCGATCAAAACGCACTTGAAATGACAAAAATCGTCTCGAGTATTAACTTTAACGAATTACTCCTCAAAGGTATGTTAGGTTTCTTGCTTTATGCAGGTGCACTGGAAATAAACCTGTTAGCACTTAGAAAACAACGCTGGGAAATAACGGTGTTGGTACTGTTTTCCACTCTTGTTTCTACTTTTATTGTTGGCTACTTAAGCTTTTACTTATTTGCTTTTCTTGGCTGGCCAGTGCCTTTTATTTATTGTTTATTATTTGGTGCGCTTATTAGCCCAACCGACCCTATTGCTGTACTTGCTATTATTAAACAAATGCGAGCGCCAGAAGGAATCTCAATTCAAGTAGAAGGTGAGTCGCTATTTAACGACGGTATTGGTTTAGTAATATTTACGACCATTTTTTCGGTTGCTTTTTATGGCACCGATGCACAATTTGGCGATATAGCAGAACTCTTTTTTGTAGACGCCCTAGGCGGTATTGCGTTTGGTTTGGTTATCGCTTTGGTTGGCCACTTTTTAATTATTAACAGCCGCGATGTAAATATTCGTTTATTGATAACCTTAACTATTCCTACTGCAGGTTTTGCTGCTGCAAATATTTGGGAAATATCAGGCGCACTTGCCATGGTAACGAGCGGCATATTAATGGGTAACATTACTCGTACTAAAGCAACCGAGCGCACGGGGCCTGAAGACACTCGTTATGTAAAAGATTTTTGGCATGCAACCGATAGCTTTTTAAATGCCCTACTGTTTTTAATAATAGGTATGCTAATTGTGACTATGCCTATTACAATCGGGGAAATTGGCTTAGGCTTACTAATGGTACCGGCTGTATTACTAGCGCGTTTTATAAGTGTTGGAGCACCGTTTATTATCTTTAAACGCTTTAGAACTTACGACAAGCACAGTGTTAAAATATTAACTTGGGGTGGTTTACGTGGCGGACTTGCACTTGCAATGGCGGCAGCAATCCCTCGCGAGCAAGTTTTTGTAGACGGCTCTGACTTACACAACCTTATTGTTATTGTTACTTACGTTGTGGTTATATTTTCTATTATTGTACAAGGTTTAACTATCTCGCCGCTTATTCAAAGCAGCATTAAGTCAGCTAAGCAAGCAAAGTAATAAATGCTTTGTGAGCAATCAAATCAGTAACCAAGTTATTATATAAATCACTTGGTTACTGTTACTTTCGTGTTACAAAAACACTTTAAAGTTCTATAAATTGTTATCCTTTTTATTTATCTGCTTTGTTTAAATTAATCCGCTTGAAATACAAATGAAAACAATTATAATTTTGGCTTTTCCTCTGTAGGGCTTTTCAATGTCCAAAAATAATTCTCACGTGTTTTTTAATTTTGTATCTCTGGGCAAACATCAATTTCATTGTTTTTTTGTGCTTTTTATAATGGCTATGGCAAGCTTTAATGTGTCGGCCTCACCTAATGAGCAAACAAAAATAAAACAAATTGCACAGCTTGCAGAGTATGTAGGTGTTGACTACGTGGCAGCTGTTGGGAATGGTGAAATACTTGATCCTGACGAATATCAAGAAATGACTGAATTTTCGCACGTTATTATTGAGCAAGCTGGACAGCTATCAAGCCAAACCAATGAGTTTGATACAGTAAAAGCACAAGCTAAAGCACTTCATACAGCGATTGCTAATAAAGCGAGTGTTGTAGATGTACGTGCAGCAAGCTCAGCGCTTCGTGAGTCGCTACTTACCTTTATGCCGCAACTATCGTTACCTACATCACTACTTCCTGTTGAGCAAACCAAAGCGCTTTTTGCTGCTAACTGTTCAATGTGTCATGGCCCAAGTGGTCAAGGCGACGGCCCGCTTGCAAAAAACTTATCGCCAGAGCCTACCAACTTTACCGATGAAGAACGCGCAACTAACCGCTCATTAATGGGTTTATTTGACGCTGTAAGTAACGGTATTAACGACACGCCAATGGTTGCTTTTACTCAATTTAATGAACAACAACGTTGGTCTTTAGCTTTTTATGTAGGTAGCTTGGCATTTAAAGATGTTCAAAAACCACAAAATCTAGAGCAAAACATTACCGCTTCGCAGATTGTAAACTTAAACCCTGCACAATTATCGGCAGGTCAAAGTGAAGCACAAGCTCATTACGTTAAATGGCTTCGTGGTAATCCAGAGCAACTATTTACCGGTAAAAAGAATCCGATAACGGTTACTCGCACGCAGTTACTTGCAGCACAAGCCGCGCATGCTAAAGGCAATTACTCACAAGCAAGTGATTTAGCAATTAGCGCTTACCTAGATGGCTTTGAGCTTGTTGAAAACAACTTAAATGCCTACGACGAAACACTGCGTAAAAACATCGAAGTACAACTGATGAACCTGCGCCAAACATTTAAAAACGAGAAAGATGCAGCCATCGTTGACGAAAAAGTAAGTGCAGCGCTAGCTCAACTCGCTAAAGCAGATAGCATGCTAAACGAAACCAAACTAACTGATGGTGCACTCCTCTCAGCGAGTTTAGTTATATTACTACGCGAAGGCCTAGAAGCACTCCTCGTTATTATTGCCCTTATGACCGTACTTATTAAAACTAAACGCCAAGACGCACTTAAATATGTACATGTTGGTTGGGTAACCGCACTTATTGCTGGTGGCTTAACGTGGGCTGCGGCGCAAACATTAATAGAAATAAGTGGTGCAAGTCGCGAAGTTATGGAAGGTGCTGGTGCATTGTTTGCCGCTGTAATTTTACTTTATGTTGGCGTATGGATGCACAGTAAAACCAGTGCGCAGCAATGGCAAAAATACATCAAAGACAATATAGATAAGCGCCTTGAGTCGGGTACATTATGGGGTTTAGCAGGGCTTTCGTTTATAGCCGTATACCGTGAAGTATTCGAAACTGTATTGTTCTATCAGTCTTTATTAACGCAAAGCTCGCCTGCTCAATATTCATCTATTGCTTCGGGTTTTGCGATAGCTGTAGCAATACTGGCTATTATTACGTGGGTATTAATTAAGTACTCAATTAAATTACCGGTTGCTAAGTTTTTTGCAATTACCACTTACCTATTATTTGCACTCTCGTTTGTGCTTATGGGCAAAGCTGTTATTGCATTACAAGAGGCCGATATAATAGGTATTGCGCCGCTACCAATGAGCTTTGATATTGCATGGCTTGGTATAAAGTCAACATGGCAAGGTATTGTGGCTCAAGTATGTGTGTTCGCTATATTTAGCTTTTATATATTTAAAAGCAAAAACCAAGAGTAATGCCAATCTGCTTAAAAGTTTAAGCTAATTGGCATAAGCAAAATACATAGTAAAAAGGCCCGCAAGGGCCTTTTTGAGTTAATTGCTTATGTATTTAGTAAAGTTGGTATTATCAAGCCCATGTATCTAAATGGGGGTTTTCGTCACCATCTAGGTTAGACTTTTTTTTATTATTTTGATCATCAAGCATATTGAGCTTTTTCTTTTTTTGTAACTCACGCCTTTTTTTATTCTCTAATTCAACTTTTTCAGCGGCAGCCCCACTTTGCACACCCGCAATATGAAAAGCACTTTTTGACTCAACTTCTAGCCTAGTTATTCTTCCTAAATAAGGGATCATAATATCCATAAGTACTTCCTTATTTTTTCATTTTATTCATTAACCACTTGGTTTGAGTGATAAACAACCAATTGTTGGCGAAAATTGCGCTTATTATCTTAATATTATCGACAGTTATAACATATGCTTTAATTAAGCTAAAAAAAACTTGCCATAATATAGCTGTTTATGTTTTTATGAATGCGAAATTTATTTAAACAGATAACAACTGCACGTTAACAAAACAACGGGCAGTTACATAGGATAAAAAATGCGCTTAAACCTGACAACAGTACATCATCACCACCATTCACCGGAATAACCTGTCAGGTCTTTCGCTGAGAGGTTATTCCTAAAAGGAACCTCTGGCGATTCAAATAACATTGATTCATTTTCGCCCTGAGGTTCCCCTCGGGGTTTTTAGTTTTTAAATTAAAGGAAAATGAATAATGAACAACAGTAATCGTCTACGTATCGCCATCCAAAAAGGCGGCCGCCTATCTAAAGATTGTCAAGATCTGCTTAAACAGTTAGGTGTTAAACTTAACCTTCGTGAACAACGCTTAATTGCACACTCAACTAATATGCCAATTGACGTACTACGTGTGCGCGATGACGATATTCCGGGTTTAGTAATGGACGGTGTATGTGACTTAGGCATAGTTGGCGAAAACGTACTTGTAGAAGTTCAAGCAGAACGTGAACGACAAGGTGTTCCAAGTGAAGTAACCAAACTTTCAAAACTAGACTTTGGTTACTGTCGTCTTGCACTTGCATGGCCACAAGAGCTTGGCGCTCGCGATAAGAGCTGGTTTGAAGGCAAACGTATTGCGACTACCTACCCAGAAATCTTAACTCAGTGGTTAAAGCGCGAAGGCATTAACGCAAGTACAGTAATGCTTACAGGTTCTGTTGAAGTAGCGCCGCGTGCAGGTTTATCTGATGCAATTTGTGATTTAGTATCTACTGGCGCAACACTTGAAGCTAACGGCTTAATTCAAGGCGAAACAATTTTAGAATCAAACGCGTGTTTAATTCAAAATAAAGATCTTCAAGATGCTGACAAACTAGCACTAATCAATAAGCTTATGCCGCGCCTACGTGGTGTTAGACAAGCTAAAGAAAGCAAATACATCATGCTACACGCACCAAAAAACAAACTTGATGAAATTTGTGAAATTTTACCTGGTTCTGGTCAACCTACTCTACTTGCCCTTGCTGGTAACGATGAATACGTAGCACTTCACATGGTAAGCAGCGAAACATTATTTTGGGAAACAATGGAGCAGTTAAAAGCCTTAGGCGCTAACTCTATTTTAGTTATGCCAATTGAAAAAATGATGGAGTAAGTGCCATGCTTCGTTGGAATGAGGAATCTTCACAAGT
Organism: Pseudoalteromonas sp. S3431; assembly: GCF_000690035.1. NCBI lineage: Bacteria > Pseudomonadati > Pseudomonadota > Gammaproteobacteria > Alteromonadales > Pseudoalteromonadaceae > Pseudoalteromonas > Pseudoalteromonas sp. S3431. The sequence continues at coordinate 8,028 of NZ_JJNY01000021.1, read as the reverse complement.
ACAAGCAGCGGCGCTAATGCGCCCTGCAGTTTCTGCCAGTGCCAAGGTTGAAGCTATATGCAAAACTATTTTAGCTAACGTAAAAGAGCAAGGCGATGAAGCCTTACTTAGCATGGCTAAAGAGTTTGATAATAGATCTAACCCTCGCTTATGTGTTCCGCTTGATGAAATTAACGCATCTGAGCAAGCACTAAGTGCAGAGCTTAAATACGCAATTGATACCGCTTATGCAAACGTTAAACGTTTTCACGAAGCGCAATTGCCAAAAGATATTAAATTATCGACCCAACCAGGCGTTGTATGTGAACTGAAATATCAAGCCATCGAAGCAGTCGGTATCTATGTACCCGGTGGCAGTGCTCCACTGCCATCGTCGGTTATTATGCAGGGTGTATTAGCGCAGTTAAGCGGCGCAAAAACAGTTGTACTTGCTACACCAGTACAAGGTGATAAAGCGATTAACCCTGCTATTTTATATGCAGCTAAGTTATGTGGCATTACTACATTAATAGAAAGTGGTGGCGCAGGCGCAATTGCAGCAATGGCGTATGGCACCGAATCGGTTCCTAAAGTGAACAAAATATTTGGCCCAGGTAATAGCTTTGTAACAATGGCTAAACAGCTCGTTGCGCAAACTATTCCAGGTATGGCAATTGATATGCCAGCAGGTCCGTCTGAAGTATTAGTTATTGCAGATGAACGTGCAAACCCAGAATTTATAGCCGCCGATTTACTCTCACAAGCAGAGCACGGTGCAGACTCGCAAGTTATTTTATTATGTAACAGCGAAAGTATAATAGAACAAACTCAGCAGGCACTTACACGCCAGTTGGCTAATTTGAGTCGCAAAGAAACAGCCGAGCAAGCGCTCGCTAATTCTTCGCTTATTTTGGTTGATTCAATTGAGCAAGCATTTGATGTATCGGCGCAATACGGGCCAGAGCACTTAATTTTACAACTAGGCGATGCAACACCATACCTAGATAAAGTTAAAAACGCAGGCTCAGTATTTGTAGGTGACTACACGCCAGAATCAGCGGGCGATTACGCATCGGGTACTAACCACGTGTTACCAACCTATGGTTACAGTGCAACATACTCGAGCTTAAACTTGCTTGATTTTTTTCGTACATACACAGTGCAAACAATTACTAAAAGTGGTTTAACCCAGCTTTCAAAAGCTATTTTACCACTTGCAGATGCAGAAGGCCTTGATGCCCACGCTAATGCGGTTTCAATTCGTTTAGAGGCAATTAAAAATGAGCAATGAGAGCGCACAAGCGTCTAGCTTATTACCTAAAAATATTGCAGCCCTTGCTGCATACAGCTCTGCAAAAAGTGAAAAGCTAACCGGTACTACGTGGCTAAATGCTAACGAAAGCCCGTATGCTAGAAATCTTGAACTGAGTATTGAGGATTTAAATCGCTACCCCGATCCACAACCGCAACTGGTTATTGACAGATACGCCGCTTATACAGAGCTTGAAAGCGAAAATATATTAATGACGCGCGGCGCAGATGAAGGCATTGAGCTTTTAGTGCGCACATACTGTGAACCAGCTAAAGATAGTATTGCGCTATTTTTACCAACCTACGGTATGTACAAAGTTACCGCCGATACACACAACGTTGGCATTAATGCGCTTACCCAAGAGTTATTATTAAGTGGCAGTGCTGACGAAATAGTCGCAGCTGTTGGCAGCTCAAAACTAGTATTTATTTGTAACCCAAATAATCCAACGGGCAGCTTAACGCCACTTGATAAAGTAAAAGCGATAGCAACAGCACTTATGGGTAAAGCACTGGTTATTGTTGATGAAGCCTATATAGAGTTTTGCCCAGAGCAAAGCGCGACTAAGCTTATTAACGAGTTTAGTAATGTAGTGGTTTTGCGTACGCTTTCTAAAGCCTTTGCGCTAGCGGGCCTTAGAACCGGCTTTACCCTTGCACAAGCAGCAACTCTTGCGCCAATTCGTAAAGTCATTGCGCCGTATCCGGTATCGGGCGTAGTAGCAAGTATTGCAGCGCAAGCAATTGCACCTGATGCAATTACATCAATGCGCCGCCAAGTTACTATTTTAAATAGCTTAAAAGCTAAATTAGTAGATTGGCTAAACGCCTCCCCTGCTGCATTAAAAATTCTCACTGGTGAAGGTAACTTTGTTACTTTAAAATTAGCCGATAAAAACTATTTTAAAATTGCACTTGAGCAAGGTTTGGTTATGCGCGCTTTTACGCTATACGGTGAAGACGACTGGCTACGAATTTCAATTGGCAGTGAACAAGAACTTGAACAAGTAAAAATTTGGTTAGATGGCTTACAAACGCCAGCTTCCACAGCATCTTTAGCAGGAAACGAAGTATCATGAGTAACCCCTATTTATTTATCGACCGCGACGGCACTATCATTGAAGAGCCAATTACCGACAAACAGGTAGATAGCCTTGAAAAGCTAGCATTTTTACCTGGCGTTATCCCTGCGTTATTACAATTACAAGCTGCAGGTTACCGTTTAGTTATGGTATCTAACCAAGATGGTTTGGGCACAGATAGCTTCCCGACTGCTGACTTTGATATTGCACAAGACAAAATGATGGACATAATGCAAAGCCAAGGCATTAACTTTGATGAAGTATTAATTTGCCCTCACTTTAACGAGCAAAACTGCGATTGCCGTAAACCTAAAACAGGCTTACTTACCGAGCTTATGCGCTCAGGCAAAGTAGACTTAGCGCGCTCTTTTGTTATTGGCGACCGTGAAACTGATATTGGCCTTGCTCAAAACTTATGTTGTGAAGGTATTTTATACGACGGTGATTGGAGTGCGATAGTAACTAAATTGACCACTGCAAACCGCGAAGGTCGTGTTACACGCAATACCAAAGAAACCCAAATTGATGTGGCAATAAACCTAGATCAAACTAAAAATGGCAGCATAGACACCGGCCTTGGCTTTTTTGATCACATGCTTGATCAAATTCGCACGCACGCAAACATTGGTTTAAACATTAAAGCCAAAGGCGATTTACACATAGACGAGCACCACCTTGTTGAAGACATTGGTATTGCCTTAGGTGTAGCACTTAAACAAGCCCTAGGTACTAAATCGCAAATTGCACGCTATGGTTTTGCGCTTCCTATGGACGAGTGTAAAGCTGAAGCACAAATTGATTTATCGGGTCGTGCATCATTTGTATTAAACGCTAACTTTAGCCGCGAAAAAGCAGGCGACTTAGACGTGCAAATGGTTGAGCACTTTTTCAAAAGCTTAAGTGATAACGCCGCCATTAGCCTTATTTTATCGGTAAGCGACGGTAACTGTCATCACCAAGTAGAAGGCTTATTTAAAGCGTTTTCACGTGCTCTTCGTATGGCAGTAGCACAAGACACGACCCAACAAACAGCCAGCTCTAAGGGATGTTTATGATTGCCATAATTAATACCGGTTGTGCCAATATAAATTCAGTACGTTTTGCGTTTGAACGTTTAGGCCAAACGCCAACAGTAATTACTTCACCAGAGCAATTAGCGGGTTTTGAGCGCGCTATATTGCCAGGTGTAGGTCACGCGTCGGTTGCTATGAAACGCCTAGTAGATAACGGCTGGCAACAAGCAATAAATGAATACCAGCGCCCGCTTATGGGGATTTGCTTAGGTATGCAGTTACTGTGCGAAAGCACCGAAGAAGGTAACGTACAGTGCCTAGGTAAAATACCAGGGCAAGTAAAAGCGCTTGATGTAGGCAATTTAACGTCGCCGCATATGGGTTGGAATAACTTAAGCGTTAACAAAGAGCATGCATTAACTAAAGGGCTAACGCTTGATGAGCAAGTGTATTTTGTTCACAGCTTTGCGCACACCGTAAACGACGCCACACTAGTGAGCGGCGAGTACGGTCAAACCTTTTCAGCCATTGTTGCTAAAGACAATTATGCAGGCATGCAATTTCACCCAGAGCGCAGCGCAAAAGTTGGCGCACGTTTATTACAAAATTTTGTTGATTGGCAGTTATAAGCTGCCCATTAACTAACAAAAAAGAGATTATTTGTGATTATTCCAGCATTAGACGTATTACAAAATCAAATTGTGCGCTTGTACCAAGGTAAATACGACACAGCACAGTTTTACCCTTTCGAACTTGGCGCGCGTTTAAAAGAATACGCCGACAGTGGCGCAGGTAAACTACACCTTGTTGATTTAGAAGGTGCACGCGATCCAAGTAAAAAACAGTGGAAACATATTCAAGCTGCAACCAAAGCACTTAACGTACCGTACCAAGTGGGCGGCGGTATTCGCTCGGAGCAAGATGTAAGTGATTGGCTAAAAGCCGGTGCAAACCAAGTTGTTATTGGTTCAATGGCAGTAGAAAAACGCGAACAAGTAAAAGCCTGGATTGAGCAATTTGGCGCAGAGCATTTTGTAATTGCTCTTGATGTAAATAAAACAGCCACGGGCTGGGCACCAGCAACGCACGGTTGGTTAAGTGAATCTGAATTTGGTTTACTTGAGCTGGTAGATTTTTATGTGAGCTTAGGTGTTATTGATTTTTTATGTACGGACATCAGTAAAGACGGCACCATGACGGGCCCATCATTTGAGCTTTACGAAGATTTAACTCGCCATAACAGCACAATTAAGGTGCAAGCCTCAGGGGGCGTAAGCTCACTAGATGACATTAAAAAGCTTAAAGAGCTGGGTGTGGGCGGCGTTATTTTAGGTAAATCATTGCTTGATGGCGCATTTAGCGTTGAGGAGGCACTGGCATGTTATCAAAACGCATAATCCCGTGTTTAGACGTTAAAGACGGCCAAGTAGTTAAAGGTGTTAAGTTTAAAGGTCATGAAGTTGTTGGCGACATTTTAACAATGGCTAAAGCCTATAGCGAAGCTGGCGCCGATGAACTGGTTTTTTACGAAATCAGTGCAAGCGTTGAAAAACGCCTACTTGATGTAAACTGGGTAGAGAGCATTGCTCGTAATATCGATATTCCATTTTGTGTAGCCGGCGGTATTAAATCAGTGGCTGATGCAGCGCGTGTTTTAGAACGCGGTGCTGATAAAATAAGCATTAACAGCCCTGCTATTGCGCGTCCTGAACTTATTAAAGAATTACACGATGAGTTTGGTAAGCAATGTGTTGTAGTCGGCATTGACAGCTTTTTTGATGAAATTACCGGCGAGTATTTAGTGTATCAATTAACCGGCGATCCTAATGCATCAAGCCGTACGCGCTATAAAACACAAGAATGGGTTAAACGCGTACAAGACCTAGGCGCAGGCGAAATTGTATTAAACTGTATGAACCAAGATGGCGTTCGTAACGGTTACGACAACGAGCAACTCAGTAAAATTCGCGAGCTATGTCACATTCCTTTAATCGCCTCAGGCGGTGCGGGCTCTATGCAAGATTTTGTTGATGTATTTAAACAAAGCAAAGTAGATGGTGCATTAGCCGCCAGCGTTTTTCATAAAAATGTGATTAACATTGGCGAACTAAAACAATTTTTAACAGATAACCAAGTGGCAGCAAGATTATGCAAGTAACACAACAAAATCAAGATCAAGTCGATTTCGCTAAAAGTGAAATGATCCCTGCTATTATTCAAGATGCACGCTCGGGTGTTATTTTAATGCAAGGCTTTATGAACAGTGAAGCACTCGCTGTTACGCTTGATACCAATAAGGTAACGTTTTACTCGCGTTCAAAATCGCGTTTATGGACTAAAGGCGAGTCATCAGAAAACTACTTAAACGTAGTATCAGTTCATACCGATTGTGACTACGATTCAATTTTAGTACTTGCCAATCCAGAAGGCCCAACGTGTCACTTAGGCACACAAAGCTGTTTTGGTGATGAAGCAAAACCAAGTTTAAGCTTTTTAGCACAATTAGAAGATGTGATTGTTGAGCGTAAAAATGACGACCCATCAAAAAGCTACACTGCCTCATTATTTGCAAAAGACTTAAGCCGTAGTTGTCAAAAAGTAGGTGAAGAAGGCGTAGAAGTTGCCCTTGCCGCTATGAAACACGATAACGATGAGCTAACAAACGAATCTGCTGATTTAATTTATCACCTGACAGTATTACTACAACGCCAAGGCTTAGCCCTTGAAGATGTAGTTAAATGCTTGCAAGGTCGCCATAAATAGCATTAGTTGTGACTAACAAAGAGGCTCATATTTATATGGGCCTTTTTATTTTTACAGTAAATCACGTGTGATATAGTGCGTGGCTAAATTAATCGGTTACTGTGAACTATGAAAAACTATATTATTCCTTCTATTGTCGCATTTATTTTAGCTGGCTGTACAAGCAAAACTGATCAGACTACAACTACAACAACCACTACTACAACGAATCAGTCTGTAAAAACCACAGTAACACCCGGTGAATGCAGCACCATAAATAACCTATTAAATGGTTATGAGTCTGGTTTTAATTCAATCAAAACAGATAAAGTAAATAACCAGTTTACTAATCAATGGCGTACTAATACTCATATGATTGGAGCAAACTGTACGGTTACTTTAAATAAGTCAGGGCAAGCAAGCTACCAATGCCAAACACCTGTTAAAACACAAACGCAAACAATAAAGTCACATCAAAAACTGGCTAAGCAATTACGCCAATGCTTAACCAAAGCAGGCTGGTTTGAAAGCCAAAAAGAAACAGCAAGTTCAATTTACAGCACCTTTGTACTTGATACTAAAACCCCTGTCATTACACTTGCTACTAATCAAGAAGGTAATGGGTTTTCTTCTCGCTTTGAAATTGCACCACCATTAGGACTTTAACAATGCGCCAATTAAATCAAAACAAAAAACCGTCTAAATTTAAAACTGATTGCCTAGGAATATGCGAAAGGCGCAGCGGTTACTGCACCGGTTGTGGGCGTACTAACGAAGAAATATTTGATTGGATAATATTATCTGAAGATGAAAAAAAAGCGATTTTAGAAACACCACGAGTTGATATAAAAAAGCTCTAAACCTAATGTCAGCTACATTTAGATACCAGTAAAGAAATTAACTAGAGGAATTAACTGTAAGCAATGTTCCACAATGATAATAGCTGGTGGTTAGAGACTTCCCGCTACCCGATTATATTTTTATGCCACTGCAATCCGCTTTTGGCACTTTTACAAAGCTCGGCTTGGAGCGATAACCGGTCATTGAAAAAATTAAATTAATTCCCGATTTTTTGAGTAGGAGTCTAGTTTTTTCCAACAACATTATTAATCACCGCTTTGATGAAAAATAACAAGCTTAATTCCTAGCTATTTTAATTACTTGTTTACAAAGGTAATTATTGGTGAAATTATCAGGTTATTTAATATACGTCGTTCTGGTGTGTTATAAACTACCAAAATGGTGTTAGCAATGCGGGTCTGAGATTTATATTCAAAAAATAATATGAAAAATTTAATTGTAATTAGAGAAGCAGAACAGAGTGATCATACATTTATTTTTGAGTTGTCACCTAACTTAGCTGAAGTTGCAAAGCTAGAATGGCACACAGATGATGTTGTCAGAAAAATGCAAGACGATTATATTTCTGAAATGCTTGCTGAAGCATCGCAACCTCACGCCACTTTTATGCTGAAATCAATAATGTTAAATTGGGGTTTATTCATGTACGCACACATAAAGATGAAATTTCCAGTGAAATTCGCGGTACTATACCGTTACTTGCTGTCTCACCAAAATCACAAGGTTTAGGTGTAGGAAAAGCTTTAATTCAATACGCAGAAAATTGGGTTAAGGAACTAGGTTGCAGATTATTGCATCTAGAGGTTTTTGCAAATAATAAAAAAGCAAAAGGCTTCTATGAAAATTTAGGGTTTAAATCTGAAACAATACACATGATAAAACCAATTTAGATAATTTGTATACAGTAAGTTGATCAAACGGACATTGTTTCCACCCGCTTTAGTGGGCGTTGGTATGACTCCCACTGTCAAGTTAAACGCACTGATCCCTGCCTAACTTTTTTAAGCCATAATTACTTTAGCTCGAATTAGAGCGAGTTA
>NZ_JJNY01000020.1:0-8174 GCF_000690035.1 Pseudoalteromonas sp. S3431 | reverse complement strand
ATCAAGTCTGAGCTAGTACACCTAGAGCGTGTTGATCTTTCGAGTACACTTTCTAGCCAACCCACTACGATTCAGGTTTATCGTTGGAAAACAAAAAATCTCTTGTGTAATTGACTAGATTATCTGGTTTTTAAATAAAAACGGCTAAAGCAATCTTGTTTTAATTTTAGCGATTATACTCTGCTCTAATTTTCTGTATAAAAACTTTAAGCTCATTAAGCGTTGGCTCAATGCCTTTTTCATTATGCATTTCAAACCAATCGGCTATGTCGCTAATTTTTATAGAACCGTCTTGTAGACATAAATCATTATTTTTTAGCCAAACATCAGGCGCTCGAAGTGAGGGTCCAGTATACCAACTACAATAAGTGTAACCTTGGCTTTTTAAATTAGACTCTATGACAAGATTCGTCGGGATTGATAGAATTAATAAAACAATTAAACCTACAACTGCACTTTTAAATGCATTAATTAAAGTTAACTTTATATCAAACCCCAAAAAGCGCTGTAAAGTCGATAAAAACGTTAGAAATAAGCAAGGTAATAATAAAAAAGATAGCAGTATGGTGGCTTGCTCTTTGATAAAAAATTGAGGCCGACTAACTAAAAATATTGTTTCCACTTCGGAAAAAAAATTTAAGGCTATTTTATAGCACAGTCCTCCACTAACAATTAACAAGAAGAAAACAGAAGCTAATTCTTTCACATTTGCAAGGGATAACTTTTTATCTGCTTTTTTCCATTCTAAAATAGGCATTAGTTATAAGACCTAGTTTTTTTAAACATAGGAACTCCAAAGGTTTCATGTAAAAATTCATTTGGATTTTCTTTATATTCGCTATTAATTTTCTGCGCTCCAGCCTTAATTTTAACTACACCACTCTGTATCTTATTTTCAATATTTCTTAACTCATCAGAAAGTACTTTTACATAATCACTGGTATCCGAAAATGCAATTGAAAAAGCCACCCCAACGATTACAACAACCAACAAGGGCACTAATACTGTACCAGCAATTATTGTTGCTAAACCTGCTGATGCTGCTGATGCGACACCTAATATTGTACTAGTAGTCACAATAGCAGCTCCAACTACAGCCATATCCACGGCTACACCTGCCACTAAGTCATGCCATGTTTTTTGATCGTTTAAAAGGTAGTCTGTAGCATGAAATGTCACTGAAATTGCTAGAGTGAGCACAAACCCACCCTTCATAGCTTTTGCAGCTTCTAATTTACCGACACCGATAGTAAAAAGTTTGGGGTTACTTGCTAAATAACGAGTACCCGTTAAATGAGCTCGGATACCAGAGTAAGAAGTGATTATACTCCTGTCTTTAATGGTTCTTTAATTCGTTTCCATTTACTTGATAGTGAATTATGCTCTTCTAGTAACTCATCAAGCCAATCAACCACTTCTGAACGAGATTTACCTTGCTTCATCTTTACAGAGATAATGTAGTCTACAAACTCTGCTGAGTTCATTTGAATAAGAGTGTGGTTATTACCTGATAGAATGCTTTTTATTTGGCTTTGACGTTGCCTTTCGGCAATAGCACGGCGAGCATGAGCTGACATATAACACTTCCTTGAGTATATTTTAATCCATTATTTTATAGTCTACTTAATCAAGAAAATTTAGGCAATAAAAAGCGAGTATATAACTCGCTTTAAAAAGGTGTTGGCTTATTATTTTTTAACTGGGCGTTTCCAACCTGTTAAATTACGCTGTTTAGAGCGTGCTATTGCTAATTGGTCATCTTCAACGGTACTGGTGATCACAGAGCCTGCACCAATTGTTGCAGTTGCACCTATATTTACTGGGGCAACAAGTGATGAATTAGAACCAATAAAAGCATTATCGCCAATAATAGTTTTTGATTTATTAACACCATCGTAGTTGCAGGTAATAGTACCAGCGCCAATATTCACTTTTTCGCCAATTTCAGCATCACCTAAGTAACTTAAGTGGTTGGCTTTTGAGCCTTTGCCTAAACGGGTTTTTTTCATCTCAACAAAGTTACCAATGTGTGAGTCTTCTTCCATTACAGCACCAGGCCGAAGGCGGGCATAAGGACCCAACGTACACTGTGCGGCAACGCTTGCATCTTCAATTAAGGTATTTGCCTTTATTACCACGTTATCGCCTATGGTACAATTTTTAAGGACACAGTTAGGGCCAATTTGTACATTGCTACCAAGCGTTACATTACCTTCAAAAATAACGTTTACATCGATAAGTACATCTTCACCGGTGGTAACTGTTCCACGCACATCAATACGTGCAGGATCAGCAAGTGTTGCACCATTTAACATTAACTCTTGCGCTTGCCATGCTTGGTAAGCACGCTCAAGACCAGCAAGTTGTACGCGGTTATTTGCGCCCTCAACTTCCATTGCATGGTCTGGCTGAGCTGAAGTAATTTCTACACCTTCACTGTGCGCCATTGCAACGATATCTGTTAAGTAGTACTCGCCTTGTGCATTATTGTTAGATAAGTTACCTAACCATGTTTTTAATAGCTTACCGTTAACAGCCATAATGCCTGTATTTACTTCGTTAATAAGTAACTGCTCTGAGCTTGCATCTTTTTGCTCAACAATACCGACTAACTTACCACCGGCACGAAGCATTCGACCATAGCCATTTGGGTTTACCAAATTTACTGTTAATACCGCTAAACCATTTTTAGGTGTTGCAGCTAATAAACGCTCTAGTGTTGATTGTTTTGTTAATGGTACATCGCCGTATAAAATTAATACCGTGTCTTCATCATTAACATGAGAGTTGGCTTGCGCTACTGCGTGGCCAGTACCGAGTTGTTCTGCTTGGAGTACCCAATTTACATCGTTATCGGCAAGTTGTTGTTGTAATAGTTCGCCGCCATGTCCATAAACTAAGTTTGTAGTCGTTGCACCTAATGCCATCACATTATCAATAACGTGCTGTACCATTGGTTTACCTGCAACTTTGTGCAAAACTTTAGGTAGAGCAGAGCGCATACGAGTACCTTTACCCGCAGCAAGAATAATAGTTGTTAGAGCCATTAAAACAATTTCCTTTTTTCGTTGTTTTAGCTAAATAAGTCTTATGTTTGATCAGAAGATTACGTAAATCACTTCTTGTGCAAATACTCAGCAGGTTAGTTTATTAGTACTGAATCTTGACTGAAAAACACACTTAATTGAATAGCGTTATTGTAGCGAGGATTGGTAAAAAATATAAGCGCGTTTAAAGGTATTACAACTTTAAACGCGCTTTTTTTATTTAGCTTTACCTGTAGAAAAGTATTTTCTCCTTAGCAAATCATGTATTACAAACTCTTGCTCTCTTCCATATGCTTTAAATATACGGTTATTATGCATGTGCAAAAGTGAGCCTAAAAGTGAATCTCGTGTACAGTTAAGCTTATTTTCTTTAATGAGCTGAACTAAGGCTTTAACAATTGGCTCAGCGTTATTTTGCCATTTTTTAAGTAATTTAAAAATAAACTTTTGCGTTTCATCAAGGCCATCTGTATCAACAGTATTTAGCTTAATGAAGTCGTCATTTAACTGATCTTGATACTCTCGAAAACGGCTACCTAACTGCTTACGTAAAATACTATTTTCGTTAAACTCATTACCAAAACCATCTCGTAAACGGCTAATCAAACTTAAACGCTCATCATCCGTGTAATTAAATAGATTGAGTAACTTATGTGTATAATTTAATGCTATTCGCCAACGTATATCTTCACCGTAGTCGTCGACTAGTAAACATGTGTTTGTAATTAACTCACTATCATACATAAATAAAGATTCAGCCAAGGCTATGGACTCAGGCCCACCATAGCGCTCAACCTCTCGCTCATATGTCATTAGCTCTACTTTATGTAATTCACCGCTTTCGATCATTGGATCAAGTAGGTTATTTAATAAAGGTAGTAACTCACCACATAATATATTTGGCTTTCCATGAAAACGAACTCTAATATGCCAGTCTGGATCTGAGTATCTAATAAAAAACCACTTGTTATAAAGGTTTTTGTTTGACTCAATGAGTGGAAGTAACTTCTCACACAGAAGTTGTTCAACTAAAGAATTACCGCTATAAATTTTTAAACTGAGCCACTCAGAACCAGCACTAAACCTTCTTTTAATTGGCTTGGCCGATATATTTGCAAGTGGCTCATCTACAAAGTGCTTATGTACTTTTGCCGCTGTATTTCTAAAAGGTACTATTACTTCATTATTATAATGATGCCCTTGTTCATCTCTTACACGTGAGGAAAAGTTAGAAGATAAAACCTCCTTTAATTCAACCCTGGTTTGTCCTTTAGTCTCTGCTAGTAAAATTTCAAACATGTCAGAGTTTCGCAAGTCCAATTGCAAAATATTATCAAACATTGCATAACAAACTTGCGGGTCTAATTGGAAGGTAGCTAAGAGAGCATTGAGCTTATCCATATTAAGCTGGCCATCAATTAACACTTCTTGTAGATATTTTCTATCGATGCGCCATGTTTTTTCACTAAGCACTAAATTATCTAACATTATCCGTGGTACAAAACTATCTCTGGTTGTACTTTGCGGCATAGAAAACTGAGGTACTCGCCCATCTTGATGTTGCAGCATGCATAAAAATTTATATGCACTAAGGCTGCGCGAAGAATAATTGTGTGCACATGACAAGCGCGGAACAATTTGTTTATTTAATCGCTTACTCCAGAGCTTAACCTGATGGCCTTCAACCCAAACATATAAATCACTTAAATGAATTTGATATTCGTCATTTAGGCTGCTGTCAGCCATAAATACAATCTCGTATTCACGTAAATGCGGACGAGCAATAACGTTACCGGGTCGCCCTTCTGGCATATGTACAACTTCAGCAAAAATAACATCTGGAGAATGCGCCTGTTCTAGCCTTAACTCTTCCCTCACTGCATTTTTTAAACTTTCATCTAAATGACAAAAACGGCCTAATAAATTTGCTGATGATGGCCCATAGCAGCCATTAAACTTAATTATAGGATTGTGTTTATCATCTTCGTACAAACTTAGCATTGCAGCAAAAGAGCTGGGATAATATTTTAGTGCGTCAGTATTTGTCGCTTTAACTTTGAGTTCTTTACTTTTTAGAGCAATACAGTTTTTATTGCGATTTTTTGGTAAACTAATTGCTTCTTCAATAATTGCATCAATTAGACTCACACCTGCCGGAGTATTGACAATACCGCCAGCCCGAGCGAAGTGTAAGCCGGCAACCAAAGGTGCTTCATAGCCTGTTTCATCTGAAATGCCAATTCCGGTTTCATCATCTAAAATGACATCAAGTGCTACAAACTGCCCTTCAAAACGAGCATTAAATTGGTTAATAAACGGGGATAAAGGATTGCTTCTTTCGTTCAAGCTCAAACCAGACAGTAGCTCAAGTTGCTTTTGCAAGCGGTTAATTTCTATTTCGCTTAAATAACAAGTACTGTAGTTGCGATATATATCGGCTTGAAACAGCTTATTTTCTTGTGCTTTTATAGGCAATTTATCTAAATGTGTAAGTAATTGCTTGTATGGTGCAATGCTTCCTAAGTTATCTTCATCTAGATGATCTATTTTCACCAAAACTGTAGCAAGATGATCAGCGTAAATATTTTCTTTAAGATTTTGAATAGACTTTAATAAAGCATAATCTGGAGAATCTCCAGTTAATGGCAATGGTATATCAGCTATTAAAATGCCTTCATCTATTAAATCTTGAATGTATGACTCTACATCTTCTTTATCGGCATCTATATATTGCTCACAAAAAGCCTTACATAAGTTATTAAAGCTAATCCCGGTACTTGCTAAATTTAAAGCAAATTTAAAATATTCGTCACTTTCCACCGCGCTTAAACGATATTGCATACTATCATCGAAGAGGTAAGCTTCTATGTAACGACACTGCTCCGCGATGAAATAATGAGAGGGATTTGGTTTATATTTTAGTGTGTCAGATTTCGAGGTATGCTTGATAAAATAGTCTTTAAGCTCATTTAGGTAAAACATGTCTAAACGAGTCTTTCGGCTATCTTTTTTATAATCCCCACAGATTAAATCTGTAACCGAAGTGATCTCACCTTTACTTACACCCGAAAATAAACCGAACGGTGTTGCTCTTGAACACATCCGGATCATATATTTTATTAAAGCGTGCGATACTTTTTTACCTTGCTTAGTATCTGGTTTTTCACGCCATAGATTTATGCGTTCTAATAGCGAGGGGCTAGCTAAATAAAGTGCTTCTTGAACACCGTGCATCGCTATCCACTGCTCCAGTATTAAATTTGTATCAGCATGTTCATCTTGAAACTGTGTAATTTTCTCAACAGCAAGGCGGGGGGTCCGAACCACAAAGAATGGGGCATTTTTTATTTTATCCGACATTATTACTTCCTTATGTCTTTTTTATGCCTTGAGTAAACAATCAACCCAATCAACATCTGTCAATGCGCTCAAAAGAACTAAGCCAATTCCAGAATAGTCCATTAAAAACTGAAAATTTCACTATATGTACCTTCAATACTATTGTAAGAATATAAATTATTAACCTCTGCATATTTAATGTAACCCGATTTCGCTTTTTACAGATAATAACTCAACCCCTGCAGCAATGACGGTACAAGTTGCAGGTAATGGAGGATCGGCAAGTTGTATAACTAAGATTACAAGACCAGACCAACGTATGACTGTTTTCAAGCATAAGCGACCTAGTGAAATGCTAATAGTATCGAGCTCTGTTTCGTTGATATCCTATTTACTATAACTTTAAAAACTGCTTGAGTTCAATTCTTTCAAGGCAGGTTTTGCCGACATACATTCACTTAAACTTATTTCAACTTTTAGTTGGTTAAATACTAAATGGACTTCCCATAGTTTGCTAGACACCTAATGAGTTACATTGTAACTTCTAATAAGAGGTGTTTTATGAGCAAAGGCAAACGTTATACCCAAGAGTTTAAAGAAGCGGCTGTTAAACAAATTACTGAGCGTGAATATTCAGTTGCAGAAGTCGCTGAACGATTAGATATTTTTACCAAAACGTTATATCACGACGGAGCCAGTTGTCAGATAAACCTAAAGCCGCTCAATCATCCGATGAAAAATTGAAGATCGCTAAATTAGAAGCACAATTGAAACGTGTCACGGAGGAACGGGATATTTTAAAAAAATGAACTCATCAAAGAAAAATATGTTGTGGTAGAACGCCACTTGAAACATTAACAGATAGGGAAACTGTTTGGGCTGAAAAAATTTAGCTCAAATCTAAGCTGACAGACACCGCAAAAATCGGATAATTGTCAGATTAAATCTGAGACAGTACAAATAAAAGATAACACTCTAACTTAAGCAACTTTTTTAACTTTATCTTCAAACCCAGACTTTTTCTTAGTACTTTCATACGATAATTTAGCTAAACTTTCTTTAGTAAACTTATTCGGATAATATTGATACCAACGAATGAAAATATCCTTACCTAACTTAACCATAGTAAACTCGTACTGCCACCGAAGTTTTTCCATCATATAAGATTGCCTCTCTTCAATAGACATGTTACTAAACACCTCTTTTTGCCTATTATTTTCTTCAACCGAGGTCGGATTGTGGTGTAAATAATGACCGAAGTAATTATCACAAAAAGCGCTATAATCTTTTGTAAATAGAATAAAGTTATGCCACATTTCATCAATGACCAAAAGAGCATTGTCAATTACAAAAGGTTTATTACTATTTTCAATTTTAGCAACCTTCGCTAATACTAACCATAACTTCATATCTTCAAATATTTGCTCCGACTCAGATAAATCCACACCATAAAGCTCAGAAAATCTAACTATAACATTTTGATTTTTATAGCCTTTAATGGATTTAGCAAGTGATTTTAGTGTACTCATTTAAAACTCCTATTTCACAGAGGGTTAATCTACATTTGTAAAGTTAGTCGTGCTTTAAGTTGTACTTTCAATTCACACGACTATAAACTTATTGCATTAATCAAAAGAGCGTGGAATGGTGATGCTTCGTAAGTCGACCACCATATTACCACCAGCCAAATTGACCAATAGCGATGTTTCTAGTAGTCTAATGTGCACGGAATCGAAATGTCGCACAAACCACATAATAGTGAATTTCTTTTACCGCCAGACACGTTTG
>NZ_JJNY01000019.1:0-26923 GCF_000690035.1 Pseudoalteromonas sp. S3431 | reverse complement strand
CGTCTGCAGAAAAGTGAAATGCGGATAATTAATGCGCACTTATTCAACAGCTATCACGTAGAGCGAGCGCAGCGACTCCCGACGCAAAGATAGTGTAGCATTGGCTATGTGGCTCTCCACCGCTGTGGGCACTACGACATCCTACTGCGTAGCGCACCGACTTCACATTGTAGAAAGCCCGACTAGAAATAGTCGGGCTTTTTTACGTCTACAGAAAAGTGAAATTCGCGCAATTAACACACGCTCACATCAACATCCATCTCGTAGGTCGGGCGAGCGTAGCGACTCCCGACGTTAAAATCACAACAAAACCTCAATATCTCAGTCGGCCATTACAGTAGCATTTGCTACGTGACTTTCTACCGCGTAGCGCACCGACCTCACATTGTAGAAAGCCCGACTAATAATAGTCGGGCTTTTTTACGTCTGCAGAAAAGTAAAATACGCGTAATTAACATTCGCTCACATCAACCCCCATCTCGTAGGTCGGGCGAGCGTTGCGACTCCCGTAAAAAGCATAAAAACCTTCGCTCAACAATGAGTGGTAGCATTTGTACTGTGGGTAAATAATACCAATAGGTTTAACATCTGACCTAATATAAAAGCTTTACTTATCTGGTGTTCCGATATGTATTGAATCTAGCCTCTAAGCCTTTATATGCAGTTTTTGGCAGGTTAACTGAAGAGAATGAAAATAGTTAGGTAGAGATTGATACAGAGGTTTTACACATGAACTTAAATCTAAAGGGCATGATATTTAATAGTACTTATGGAGTGCCTGTGTAAACTAGCCACGTTATCTACCAGCATTCATTAATTGTTTTATAGCCAGATAAGCGGTTAGGGGCTGCTTTAATTTCATATGTACTGAGCGTTATTAATTTTTAACCCTAAGATTAACTAAGGCCATATACTTTATATTAAAAACTATCGACAAGACTTACTAAAGAGTGTTTTGTCTACTCCTTAAACTAAAGTTTATTTTATACTCTCTTAGTTCTAATTAACCATCTATATATGCCAATAAAGAACAATGCTGCAGATCCGAAGCCACTCAACACCCAAATGACTTTTAAAATGTTACCGCCAATGCTGCCGTCATGTAGAGGGTGTATCCAGTTTTTAATTTTACTAGCCGTACTTTGTTTATCTATATTAAACATGCTCTCTAACTTCCCTGTAAGAGCATTAACCTCTATATAGCTATGTGGAAAGCGATAAGAAGGATCGTTTACAGTTTGAAATCTAAATCTGTAAATCGCATTTAAGTTTGATGGTGTTTCAATCCAAGCTAAACGCGCACCCGGTAATGCTTTTTTAGCTATTAGTATCGCTTGCAATAAAGGAATATTAGATTGTTTACTCGGTTGTATTTGTGTTTTTGAAGGGGAGTTTATATCGCTAACTAAAGCGGTTAATATAGGATCTGTCTGCTTTGGAATAGCAAGCATAATCCCTGTAATCGTTAGAGCTAATAATGGGATGCACAAGCTTAAACCAATTAATTTATGCCAGTCATAAAGTAGGCCTATTTTAGAACTGCGACGTTTAAATTTTAACGATTTTATCCATTGACCTTTTTTTGGCCACCACGCTAATAACCCAGATATGAGAAGGATTAATGTGGCAATGCCTATATACCCCACAATTATAATACCGGTACTTCCTGTGAGTAATGAAAAGTGCAGGTTATATAACCATGTAACAAAATAATCGCCCCAGTAATCTTTTCGAATTACTTTATATTTATCATTTGAGAGCCAAATCATTAAGGTTGCAAATTCACGATTTTGTGTTTCTACAGGGTTATAGTAACGAGCCGGTATGATTGAATTGTCATCTGTTACCTCAAGCCGCCAGGGCCCATACTTATCTGGAAAAGCCGTTTTTAAGTTTTTGTATGCCAAATCCCAGTCGACTTTGTCTGTATGCTTTATATTTACTTTAGTGAGGTTCAGTTGTGAATCTATTTGTGGGTAATATATTAATACTGAGCCAGATAATGCAATAACAGTGAGTAAAACCCCTATTGATAAACCTAAATAAAGGTGTAATCGTCTAAATATCTTTTGCCAAGAAAGCTTTGGAAGCATGAATAAAGTAGCCGTAATAAGTGAGTGTACTTAAACAATAATTATTAGGTATTTTATAGTGTTTTAGAGAAGAAAAGTGCGACATTTTGTCGCACTTCTTACAATGCATATTTAAAAAATAAAACGCCAGCTCAAGGCTGGCGTTAAAATACAATCTTAAAGTTTATTTAAGCTTTAGGTCCTGCATTTTTTATATCATCTGATACGTCGTATTTAGCAAAGTTCTCAGTGAAGTCTGCGGCAAGTTTTGCTGCATATTCATTGTATTTAGCTTTATCTTCCCACGTATTAATAGGGTTAAGTAAGTTTGTATCTACACCCGGAACGGCAACTGGCACATCTAGGTTTAAAACATCAATATGTTGAGTTTCAACGCCTGTTAATTTACCAGATACAATAGCATCAACTACAGCGCGAGTCGTTGGAATATCAAAGCGCTTGCCTGTACCGTAAGGGCCGCCAGTCCAACCTGTATTCACAAGGTACACTTTAGCGCCAAACTCGCGTACACGCTTCATAAGAAGCTCAGCGTAAACACCAGCAGGGCGTGGGAAAAATGGTGCACCAAAACAGGTTGAGAATGTTGATTCAATATCGCTAGTAGAGCCAATCTCAGTTGAGCCAACTTTAGCTGTGTATCCACTTAAGAAGTGAAAGGCAGCCGCTTCTTCGCTAAGAACAGATACCGGTGGTAATACACCGCTTACATCACAGGTTAAAAATACAACTGCTTTTGGTTCGCCTGCGCGGTTTTCTACTTTACGTTTTTCAACGTGTTCAAGTGGGTATGCTGCACGGCTATTTTGAGTAAGGCTTGTATCGTGAAAATCAGGAACGCCCTTCTCATCTAGCACTACATTCTCTAAAATAGTACCAAAGCGAATTGCATTCCAAATTACAGGTTCGTTCTTTTGTGACAGGTCGATACATTTAGCATAGCAACCGCCTTCAATATTAAACACGCTTCCAGGTGCCCAACCGTGTTCGTCATCACCAATTAAAAAGCGAGTAGGATCTGCTGAAAGAGTTGTTTTGCCCGTACCAGATAAACCGAAGAATAATGCTGTATCGCCTGCTTCACCAACGTTAGCAGAACAGTGCATTGGTAATACACCTTTTGCTGGTAGTAGGAAGTTTTGTACAGAAAACATCGATTTTTTCATTTCACCGGCGTAGCGCATACCTGCTAGTAATACTTTACGCTGTGCAAAGTTAATAATAACGGTGCCATCGCTATTTGTGCCATCACGTTCCGGCTCACATACAAACGAAGGAACGTTCATTACTTGCCATTGTGGTAAGTTTGAGGCGTTATAGTTTTGTGGTTCGATAAACATGTTTTTGGCAAAAATATGGTGCCACGCTGTTTCTGTAGTTACGACTACAGGTAAATAATGCTCAGGGTCAGCGCCAACTTCTAGGTGAGAGGTGAAGTGGTCATTACTTTGAACATGTGCTTCTACGCGAGCCCATAATGCGTCAAATTTTTCTGCATTAAATGGGCGGTTAACGTTGCCCCATTGAATGTCATCTTGAGTTGTCGCTTCTTGTACAATAAAACGATCTTTTGGTGAACGGCCAGTTCGTTTTCCTGTAATTGCAACAAAAGCACCATTTGCGGCTAAAGTACCTTCGCCACGGCGGATCGCATGCTCGACAAGTTCAGCTGCGGTTAAATCGACAAAACGTGTAGCGCCTGTAGTCATGTTTATACCTAACTATGTGTGAGAGTTTGAACGGATAGCTCTGGGGTTATCAGTGCCCTTAAACTGAAATTATAGTAACAGAAGGTTTTAAGATATTCGAGCCCGTAAAGCCCCTAAAAACACATATATTTAAGAAAAAACATGAATAATTTCAATGATACCGGTGTCATGAAATTAGCAGAAAATATGACACCGGTATCATCTTTTTATAATATAAAACCGCATATTTTGCGGCTTTAATTACTATATATAGATGAAGCTGAACATTTAGTTGAAAATGCTTTTTATGTCTTGTTCGTTAAAAACATACTCTTTTAAACAGTAATGGCAGTTAATGTTAACAGTCCCTTTCTCAGCTACATCTTTGAGTAGTTCTTCTTGTCCAATATTAACAAGTGCAGTAATTGTTTTATCACGACTGCAACCACATTTGAATTTAATCGCTTGAGGTTCAAATACGCGAGGATTATCTTCGTGATAAAGACGTGTAAGAACAGTGTTCGCATCTAAGTGTAACAACTCTTCATTTTTAATCGTGTTACTTAATGCTTCTAGGTGTGCAAAGTCTTCAATTGATTTTTGTTTATCAACTGGAAGCACTTGTAAAAATAGACCACATGCTTTTGCGCTACCTTCTGTTGTGTCGGTTGCAAACCAAAGGCGTGTTTTTAGCTGCTCAGATTGCTCAAAGTAACTTTCGATACATTCACTAAGAGTATCATGCTCTAGCGGCACTATACCCTGGTAGCGTTCACCTTTTTCAGGGGTAATAGTGATTACCATATAGCCTTGGCCAATAAGCTCTTTTACAGTTGTGCCCGTAATTTCGCTTTGCAGGCGCGCAATACCACGCATGTTTTGTTTGTCATCACCATTTATAACTGCATATTTAACTGGGCCATCACCTTGAAGCTGTACAGCAATTTCACCTTCAAACTTTAAGGTAGCAGTAAGTAAACAGGTTGCAACGAGTAACTCACCAAGTAATGCTTTAACAGGATCTGGGTAATTATGGTCGGCAATCATTTCATTATAAGCACTCTCGATTTGTACGAGTTCGCCACGAACATCTAGTTCGTTGAATAAATAACGGTGAAGTAAATCTTGTTGCATGAGCGGCTATACCTAACTTGATTTCATTTTTAAAAGTTCGCGTCTTTGCTTTTTATCCGGTTTTTTATCCGGATGGGGGGCAAAAAAGCTGTTATTTTTGCGTGCGATGCTGTTCTCTTCGCGTTTAGCAATACTGGCATCAGATTCTTGATACATGGTCTGTGCAATGGGGGCGCTTTGGCGTTTTTCAAGCACTGAGAGTATAGTTATCAGCTTTTCATCTACTCCTTGTGCAAGTTTTATGTTTGCGCCAACTTCTACTATTTTACTCGCTTTTGTACGCTGTCCATTATAATGCACTTTGCCGCCTTGTACCATTTCACGTGCAGTCGCACGAGTCTTATAAAAGCGAGCGGCCCATAACCACTTATCTAATCGAACTTTTAACTCATCTTTATGGTCTGAACTTACGTGGCTGTTACTTTTTTTACTCATAAGGCATTTAATCCAGTGTATTATAACTTAAAATTTATCATGAAATCATTGTAGGCTGAAGGTATTATAATCGCAGTCTGTTTTGCCTTGAGAGAGTGAGTCAACTCATTCTGTTTACAAAGTTTAATATTAGCGTGCTTGTTGAATGAAATATGAAAGGGTACTATGGGTACGCGCTTACGCAGTAAATTAAAATAAGAATATTATTTATGGAACAGCAAATACAGCAACTTAAACAATTTTTAATTCGTTTACCACATGCAAAATTAAGTGCATTAGTGACTCTATTAGTTGTTGTTTATCTTGCTTTTTTATTATCAAAATTGGTTTGGCTTATGTGGCCAAATCCGGTTGTATCTCCACTTACTCCAATGCACTACGCTAATCAAACCAAGGGTGTCGCTGGTAATCGCTCTACGCAGCATATAGTGGAGCAATTTTTGTTTGGTAAAAAAGTTGCAACAAATAATAATACTACGCGGCAATCACAAGTTATTAACAATGCACCTGAAACGCGCTTAAGTATAAATTTAACAGGCATAGTGGCGGTAAGCCATGATGATAAAGCAGGTGTGGCTATTATAGAATCACAAGGAAAACAAATAAGTTACTTAGCGGAAGAAGTTATACAAGGCACGCGTGCGAAAGTCGCACAAATATTACCAGATCGTGTGATTTTAAGCGTAAGTGGTGGCTTTGAAACATTAATGCTTGATGGTCTAGATTTCACAAAAAAAGTATCAATGCCTGTTCTTGCTGCCCGAGACGATTCAGAAATGGGACCACAGATGCAAATAGCATCAAGGGATCAAAAAATAAATGCAACCGCAGATCCACAAGTAAGAGAAACCTTAATAGAAACACGTGAAGAGTTACTCGAAGAACCAGGTAAATTATTTGACTATATACGTGTCTCACAAGCGATGAGTGATGGAGTACTTATAGGTTATCGCTTAAGTCCAGGAAAAGAACCTGAGCTATTTAAGCAAATGGGATTACAAAATAACGATTTAGCTATTGCGATTAATGGCTATCAATTAACAGATTTAAAACAGGCAATGTCAGCTATTAATGAGCTGCGCAATAGCACAGATGCTAATATCACTATAGAACGTGATGGCGAGCAAATAGATGTGCAATTTAGCCTGTAATAACTTAGCTTTGGAGTTTTAATATAATGGTTCAGGTGCTATACCTCAAAAAAATTAAAAAAGGGTTAGCTAAGTATGCAGCACTTTTTTTAGCAGCAAGTATTTCTTTGTCTGTTTCTGCTGTTGAGTATGCAGCTAACTTTAAAGGCACAGATATCAACGAGTTTATTAACATTGTTGGTAAAAATCTTAATAAAACAGTGATTATTGACCCAAATGTACGCGGCAAAGTGAATGTGCGCAGTTATGAGTTGATGGATGAAGCACTTTATTATCAGTTCTTTTTAAATGTATTAGAAGTTTATGGCTACTCAGCTGTTGAAATGGACAATGGCATTATTAAGGTTGAAAAAAGTTCAGACGCTAAAAAATCAAATGTCCCACTTATTACAGAGGGTAATGAAGCTAGTGGCGACATGATGATTACACGCGTTGTGCGCGTTAAAAACGTAAGCGTACAAGAGCTAGGTCCATTAGTTCGTCAATTTAGCGATCAAAAAGATGGTGGCCACGTTGCCAACTTTAATGCGGCTAACGTTATGATGCTAACGGGTCATGCAGCATCGGTTAATCGCTTAGTTGAGATTATTCGCTCTGTTGATCAGGCGGGTGACAAGCGTGTAGATATAGTAAAGCTTAAGTATGCAACTGCTGATGATGTAGTATCGGTCGTCGATAACATTTATAAAGACAGTGGTAAAGGCAGTGTTCCTGAATTTTTAATTCCTAAAGTGGTTGCCGATGGCCGAACTAATAGCGTTATTGTAAGTGGCGAAGGCCAAGCACGTACGCGTGCTATAGAACTTATTAAACGCTTAGATGGTGAATTAGAAAGCCAAGGTAACACCAAGGTGTTTTACCTCAATTATGCTAAAGCTGAAGATTTAGTAAAAGTATTGCAAGGTGTGAGTAAGTCACTTGTTGATGACGCGCAAGGCGGCACAACTAAAACTCGTAGCAGAAACAGCAATGAAAGCAGTATAGAAGCTCACCCAGATTCAAATTCATTAATTATTACCGCGCAGCCAGACACCATGCGATCACTAGAGTCGGTCATTGAGCGTCTTGATATTCGTCGTGCACAAGTATTAGTTGAAGCCATTATTATTGAAGTAATGGAAGGCGATGGTGTTAATTTAGGTCTGCAATGGATTTCTGAGCAAGGCGGTATGCTGCAATTTAACAACGGAACTACAGTTCCTGTTGGTTCATTAGCTGTTGCGGCGGAGCAAGCGCAAGATGTAACGGTTACTAAAAATATAATAGGAACAGAGTCTGGTACTGTGACGCCGTTTACAGAAACGACGGAAGGTGACTATGGTCCATTAGCTTCCTTACTTAGTGGCATTAATGGTCTAGCGCTGGGTGTTGTTAAAAATGACTGGGGTGCAATCATTCAAGCAGTAGCTACCGATACAAATTCGAATATTTTGGCTACACCGTCTATTACTACAATGGATAACGAAGAAGCCTCTATTTTAGTCGGTCAAGAAGTACCTATTATTACTGGATCACAAACCGGCAGTAATAATGCTAACCCATTTCAAACTGTTGAGCGTCAAGAAGTAGGTATTAAGCTCGTTGTTACCCCGCAGATTAATGATGGTTCTGCTGTACAGCTTACGATAGAGCAAGAAGTATCGAGCGTCAGTGGTGCAACTGCGGTTGATATTTCAGTAAATAAGCGTTCAATTAAAACAACAGTTATGGCTGATGATGGCGGTATGGTTGTGCTTGGCGGCTTAATAGATGAAGACGTGCAAGAAAGTGTATCTAAGGTGCCGTTATTAGGCGATATCCCTATTTTAGGCCATTTGTTTAGATCGACCAATACAACACGTCGTAAGCGTAATCTTATTGTATTTATTCGCCCAACCATTATTCGTGATGGTGTAAGCATGAATAAGTTAAGTTTCAACAAATATAACTTTATTCGTGGCGAGCAATTTAAACAACAAGAAGACGGCATTGAATTAATGCCAATGACAGATACGCCTATTCTGCCTGAGTGGAACAATGAATTAATACTTCCACCAACGTATGAAGAACATTTACGTAAGCAAAATGCACAAGAGCGTAAAGATGACTAATGCGATACAAGAGATAAACCAAGATGTGGTTCATCCTAATACGCATCATCAGGATACGCTATTAGCGGATGATGTATTAATAGAGTTACCAGCTAAACGTTTACCATTTTCTTATGCAAGGCGCGCAGGTGTATTGCTAAGTAAAAATAAAGATAATCGTATTGTATATTATCGTGGTGAGCTTGACGTAGAAGTACTTTTAGAAGTGCGCCGTATTGCAGGTAATGGTTTTACATTAGAGCAGTTGGCTGACGATAAGTTTGAGTTGTTATTGGAAGCATCTTATCAACGTGATAGCTCTGAAACGCAACAAATGATGGAAGATATAGGGAATGAGGTTGATTTGTTCTCACTCGCCGATGAACTTCCACAAACAGAAGATTTGCTCGCCGGTGATGATGATGCACCAATCATCAAACTTATTAACGCCATGCTCAGTGAAGCGATAAAGGAAGGGGCATCTGATATTCATATCGAAACCTTCGAGCAAGAGCTTGTTATTCGCTTTAGGGTAGATGGTGTACTTAAAGAAGTCCTTAAGCCTAACCGTAAACTCGCATCGTTACTTGTATCGCGTATTAAAGTAATGGCCAAGCTTGATATAGCCGAAAAACGTATTCCTCAAGATGGCCGTATTAGTTTGCGTATTGCTGGGCGTGCAGTTGATGTACGTGTATCTACAATGCCATCAAGCTTTGGTGAGCGTGTAGTACTGCGTTTACTTGACAAAAATAACGCACGTTTAAATCTAGAAGATTTAGGTATGACCGCAGAAAATCGTGCATTGTTTTCTGATTTAATCAGTAAACCGCATGGCATTATCTTAGTCACAGGGCCAACGGGTTCTGGTAAAAGTACTACGTTGTATGCTGGTATGAGTCAAATCAATTCACGCGATCGCAACATTCTGACAGTTGAAGATCCAATCGAGTATGAGATTCCGGGTATTGGTCAAACACAGGTTAACGCTAAAGTTGATATGACCTTTGCGCGTGGTCTACGTGCAATATTACGTCAAGATCCTGATGTAGTAATGGTGGGTGAAATACGCGATCTTGAAACGGCGCAAATTGGTGTTCAAGCGTCACTTACCGGTCACCTTGTTATGTCAACTTTGCATACAAATACCGCATCGGGTGCAATTACACGTATGGAAGATATGGGTGTTGAACCCTTCTTGCTTTCATCGTCGTTACTCGGTGTGTTGTCGCAACGCTTAGTACGTACGTTATGTAATACCTGTAAAGAAGGCCACACGGCAGATGAGCATGAATGCCGGTTGCTAGGGACTTCTTTTGAAAGCCAGCCTACAATTTACCGAGCGGTCGGGTGTGAAGAGTGTAACTTTAATGGTTACCGTGGTCGTACGGGTATTCATGAGTTACTTGTAGTTGATGAAACAATACGCGAAATGATTCACAACGGTAAAGGTGAGCAAAGCGTAGAAAAATACATTCGTAAGCGTAGCCCTAGTATTCGCCAAGATGGCTGTAGCCGTGTACTCGCAGGTAAAACAACACTTGAAGAAGTATTACGTGTTACCCGTGAGGAAGGTTAATTATGGCGGCGTTTGAGTATCGTGCTCTCGATGGTAGAGGTAAAGAAAAAAAAGGTATTTTAGAAGCTGATACGGCTAGACAAATACGTCAAGTTTTACGTGAACAAAAGCTAACGCCGCTCGAAGTGGTTCCAGCAGCGCAAAGTGATAAACAAGTTAAAGGCGAAAAAGCCCCTTTATTTGGTAGCTTTTTTAAACCCACTATATCAACATCTGATCTGGCACTTATTACTCGTCAGTTAGCAACGCTGATTCAATCAGCACTGCCAGTTGAAGGTGCGGTAATGGCTGTAGCTGAGCAGTGTGAAAAGCCGCGTTTAAAGCGCATGCTTATGTCAGTACGCTCAAAAGTTGTTGAAGGCTATACGCTTGCTGATGGTATGAGCGAGTTCCCCCATGTATTTGACGATTTATACCGTGCAATGGTTGCCGCAGGTGAAAAGTCGGGCCACCTTGACCAAGTACTTAACCGCTTAGCTGATTACACCGAGCAGCGTCAACATATGCGAAGCCAAATTACTCAAGCAATGGTTTATCCTATTATTTTAGTGGTGTTTGCAATTGGTATTGTGTCGGTTTTATTAGGTACAGTTGTACCTAAAATATTAAAAACCTTCGAAAAGACCAAGCAAGTATTACCTTGGACAACAGAATGGGTAATGGCCGGCAGTCATTTTGTGCAAAATTATTGGTTTATTAGCTTAATTGCTATTACAGGCATAGCTATTGGGATTAAGCATGCATTGAAACAGCCAAAAATACGTTTTTGGTGGGACGATAGGGTGCTGCATATGCCGGGAATTGGCAAAGTTGCACGTGGTGTTAATACAGCTCGTTTTGCACGCACGCTAAGTATTTTATCATCAAGTTCGGTACCTCTACTTGAAGGGATGCGAATATCAGGAGGTGTGTTAGTTAACGAAAAAATTAAGAAAGCAGTTGCTGACGCTTCTGATAGAGTAAGTGAGGGAGCGAGTCTAAGGGCTGCGCTTCAACAAACAAAATTATTCCCACCCATGATGCTGCATATGATAGCCAGTGGTGAAAAATCTGGAGAGTTGGAGCAAATGTTAGAACGTGCTGCAAATAACCAAGATCGCGAATTTGAAAGTATGGTTAATGTGTCGCTTAAGTTATTAGAACCCGCGATGATAGCGTCAATGGCCGTTATTGTACTTTTTATCGTTATGGCAATTTTACAGCCAATTATGGCAATGAATAAAGCCGTTGGGCTTTAACCTAAAATAACTTTTTAATATATTAGTATTTTTAGAATAATGAGGTAATTACGTGAACAAACAATCAGGTTTTTCTTTACTAGAAGTAATGGTGGTACTTGTTATCATCGGAATGATCATGTCAATTGTGGCACCAAATATTATGGGTCAACAAGAAGAGGCTGCTATTGATAAAGCGCATTTAGATATTCAGCAGCTTGAAGATGCAATGAGCCTATACAAGCTTAAAAATAAAAGTTATCCAAGCACAGAGCAAGGTTTAGAAGCCCTTGTTAATAAAACAAGTATTGAGCCTGTTCCTAAACGCTTTCCAGATGGTGGGTTTATCAGTGAACTACCAGAGGATCCTTGG
Organism: Pseudoalteromonas sp. S3431; assembly: GCF_000690035.1. NCBI lineage: Bacteria > Pseudomonadati > Pseudomonadota > Gammaproteobacteria > Alteromonadales > Pseudoalteromonadaceae > Pseudoalteromonas > Pseudoalteromonas sp. S3431. The sequence continues at coordinate 15,187 of NZ_JJNY01000019.1, read as the reverse complement.
GGTAATACTTATCAGTTAATTAGCCCTGGAGAAGTTGGTAAGTTTGATATTTTCTCTTTTGGCCCAGATGGTGAACCCGGAACCGATGATGATATTGGTAACTGGGATGAAGAAAAACAATAATGCAAATTAAGAGTACATTGTTTTTATACGTAAATAACGAGAGCTTACTATGCAAGTAAGCTCTACGCGTATAAACGCAAAAACGCGTGGTTTTAGTTTGATCGAAATTTTAGTGGTATTAGTGATTATCGCTTTTGCCACCAAAATGGTGGTATACAGCTTAGAAGGCGGAGCTGAAGATGAGCTAGATACTCAGGCACTTAGGCTGCATACCACCATTAATATGGCGTCAGAGTTTGCTATTTTAAATCAGGTAGAGCTTGGTTTTCACTTAGATGACAATGTGTTTGAGTTTTTAGTTTTTGATGGCGAAAAATGGATAACCTTCGATAGAGAAGACTTGTTTAAACCAACGGAGTTTGATGAGCGTTTTAAAGTAACACTTAATCTTGAAGATTTAGCTTGGGCACAAGATAACTTGCTTGAGCAAGCTAACTGGCGTGAGCTAATGAGTGGTGGTGACGAAGATAGTTTGCTGGAACTTAAAAAACTTAAAATTCCAGAAGTACTTATTTTATCATCAGGAGAGGTTAGTGCATTTCAGCTAATACTTGAATTAAAAGAGCAAAGTGAGCCTGTCTATTATATTGAAGGTGAATTTACAGCCCCAGTTAATTTACGTCGAGAACCAGAATAAATGCATAACCATAAAGGTTTCACCTTACTTGAAGTGCTCGTTGCATTGAGTATTTGTGCCATGGCAGGTATTGCCGCTATGCAAGCAACAGGCGAGCATATTCACCATCTATCGACGATTGAAGAGCAAACTTACGCTTCATGGGTTGCTGAGAATGTTTTAATAGAACAGCGCACTAAAGGTGAGCAGTGGCAAGGTAAAAATGGCGCACGAGGCAGTGAAGTAATGGCAGGGATAGAGTGGTTTTGGCAGCAAGAAGTAATTCCTACTGCAGATAAAAATTTTGTAAAACTGACCATTAATGTATTTAGCGATGAAAAGTATGAGCAATCTACTTATGAGCTTACAACCTATTTAAATAAAGGTAAGAAGTAAGTGAAGCAACGTGGATTTACATTACTCGAAGTTATGGTGGCATTGGGGATCTTAGCTTTTGTAATTATTGCTACGCACCAAATATTAGATACCACCACGAGAGCGAAAGATGCCTCAGATGAAAAAATAGCCGAGCTTAATGGACTACAAACTACATTTAGACTGATGGATCAAGATTTTAGCCAAATGACAAAGCGAGCGGTGCGTAATGAATCTGGTGATGTGCAAGAGCTGTATTTATTGGCCGGACGATATGTTCTTGATAGTCAATATGATGGGATTGCTTTTGTACGCGATGGTTGGATAAACCCGATTAATTTACTACCACGCTCTGAACTTCAAGCCGTTGGATATAGGGTTATAGATGATAACTTAGAGCGCGTGTACCGTGTTTATGTCGATCAGCTTGATAACATGGAGCCGCGAGTACAAGTTATTCTAGAAGGGATTGAAGAATTAAAGTTTGAATTTTTAGATGATAAAAATGAATGGCAAGATAAATGGGAAATTAAAGCGTTGCCTAAAGCCGTTGCGGTTACTCTACAGCAAGTTGACGCAGAGCCTATTCGTCGTGTGTTTTTAGTGCCGGGGCAAGGAAAAATAGTAGTACCACCAAGTACGAACTCTACTAATACAACCTCAAACAGAACAAGCGGAGGGACTCCTTAATGGATAAGCACTCTTCGCGTGGAGCCGCTTTAGTCATTGTATTATTTATTGTTGCTTTAGCTGCAATTCTAGCTGTAGAAATGAGTGCAAACTTAATGGTGCAAGTCCAAAAAAGTACCAATTTACAAGGGCATCAGCAAGCTAAATGGTATGCCTATGGCGCAGAAGAACTTGCCATTAAAGCCCTTATTCAAAGTAAAAAAGATGATGCAGAAAAAACCACGTTAGAGCAAGTATGGGCAACACAAGGTGATGTGCCTTACCCTGCAGATAACGGTACGTTGAGTGGAAAAATCACTGATTTACAAGCATGCTTAAATTTGAATGCGTTAGCCGTAGAGCCCGATCCAAACAGCGCAGAAAAAACAAACCCAGCGCACAAAGCTTTGTTTGCTCTTCTTGAAAATATAGATGATTTACCAGCGAATGAATCAGAAGAGGCGATGGCCGATAGTGTATTTGATTGGCTTGATAGCGATAGCATAACCTATCGCTCTGGCGCTGAAGAAGACGAGTACTTATCACGTGAATTCCCATATATGACTGCAAATAGTTTATTCGCTTCTACATCAGAGTTGCGTTTAGTTAAAGGGTTTAATCCTTTAGTAATGGAAAAGGTATTACCTTATATATGTGTTATTCCTGGCAGCAAGCTGCTTTCTATTAACGTAAATACATTAGCACCAGAGCAAGCACTTATACTTAGCGCATTAATTGATGAGCTTAGTTTATCAGGAGCTGAAGCGGTTATTGCCGCGCGTCCGCAGGCGGGCTTTGATAGTAAAGATGAGTTTTTTGAAGTGGTTCAGCAACAAGGCGGAAAAAACGTCAAAGCTGTTGAAAACTTATTTGATATGAAGAGTAGTTATTTTAAATTACAAACGCAGGCAAATTTCGTTGACCTGCGTTTTTCGATGACCACCTTACTGTACGCCGAAAATGGCGACGTAACGATACTGGCGCGAAAATTTGGAGGCGTACAGTGACAGAGATACTGTTGATCCGCACGGGTCAAACTGAACAAGATAGCCTTAATTGGTTAATTTATTCACCGCAAGAACAAGAAATAATAGCAAGTGGTGAACTATTAAATGCGAGTCACTTAAGTGAGCTGAGCGAGAAAGCACAAAGTCGGGAAGTGATCGTATTGCTTCCTTGCGATCAGGTGCAACTGAAAACAGTCATTTTGCCAACAAAGTGGAATCGCAAATTAGAACAAGCTTTACCCTATATGCTTGAAGAAGATATAGCGTGTGATGTCGATGAGTTATTTATTGCTGTTGGTGAGTCAACAATGGTTGGCGAACAGCACGCAGTTCGAATTGCAATGACTGACAGAGAATGGTTTGAGCAATGGTTAGCACTATTTAACGAACATCACTTAGCGGTGTATACAATTATTCCTGATGCCCTATTACTCCCTTTTGCTGATAACGATATAGTCACTGCAATAGAGCTTAATAATCAGTGGTTATTTAAGCAAGGCCAATGGCATATCAGTGCTGTAGAAACCAGTTGGTTAAACGGTTACTTATCAGCCATGGGTAATCCTGAAATCAAACATTTTAGCCCTGCTAATCACTTTCCTGAGAGTGTAAATTTGCAAGCACAAACGAGTGATTACGATTTACCGTTGGCATTATTTGCAAAGCAGCTTGGACAGGTTAAATTTAATCTTCGCCAAGGGACGTATCAGCTTAAAAAGAAAAGTACATTGTGGTGGGGATACTGGCAAAGTGCGGCAATTATTGCCGGCGTTGCTTTAGCGTCAACAATCGCAATAAAGGCGTTAGAGTTGCATCAATTAAATACCAAAGTTGATATAGCAAAAGCACAAGTTGTAGAACGCTATCAAAATGCATTTCCAGGTACTAAAGTACGCCCACAGCTAATTAAGAGCCAAATTAATGGTGCACTAAAAAAAGTACAAGGTACAAGTGATGCTGGGTTTTTAGATTTAACAGCTCAGTTAGTAGATGTTTTTTCGCAAGTGAGTGAATTTACCCCCGAAACGCTTCGCTACGATAAACGTCGTAATGAGTTACGCATTCGTGCCCGAGCTAAAGACTTTCAAACTTTTGGTAAAGTTAAAAGTATTCTTGAAAAGCAGGGCTTGACCGTAGAGCAGGGATCACTAAACAATGATGGTGACTTTGTTGTAGGTGAAATAAAACTGCGAGGTGCAGTATGAAAAAGCAGTTAATACAATATTGGCGTTCGCTAAAAGAACAAGAGCAACAATTAGTTGTTGGTGCTGGTGGTGTGTTTATTATTTTTGTATTAGTAATGGGAATTTTTAGACCATTAAATAATGCAATTGAGCGAGCTGAAAAATCACAAATTAAGCAGCAAGAGTTATTAGTTTGGGTCGATGAAAGTATTGTTAAGCTTAAAGCCGCAGGTAATACGCGAATAGAAAGCAACCAAAACTTAAGCCAGATAGTTAACTCAACGCGTAGTCGTTATAATATCAGTATTAGTAAAATGCAGCCAAGTGATAGTTCATTACGTTTAACACTTGATTCCGTAGAGTTTAACCAGTTAATAGAATGGCTTGACGAATTGGTGAATCAGCATGGTTTACGTGTCGAAAATTTAGATTTAAGTCGTGATGATAAATCGGGCTACGTTCGTGTAAGTCGTTTGGTATTAGAGAATTAATTAATGAAAAAAATAATAACGTTATCGATTGTCTTTTTACTTAGTTTTATCGTGTTTTGTATTATGAAATTACCGGCAGCTATTGCGCTTGATATCGCAAAGCCGTATTTACCAAAACAATTAGAAATAGGGCAAACTGTAGGTACTGTCTGGCGAGGTCAAATGATGCAGGTCCGTTTTGATGACGAGCAGTTAAATAATGTCCGTTGGGATATTGCTGGCTGGGAGTTATTTATAGGTAAACTAAATACTAATGTAAAATTTGGTAATGCACGTGAGCGCAGTGATATTTCGGGTTATGCGAATGTAAGCTATGGGCTTTTTAATAAGGAAGTTATAGTGACTGATGGACTTGTTCGTTCGACAGTAGAGCGTGCAATGCAACGAGTGCGACTTCCTCTGCCTGTAACCGCTAAAGGGCGTGTAATTTTGGAAATTGATGAATACAGCACCGGTGCACCATATTGTGATTCATTAAAGGGTGAAATAGCGAGTCCTAATATTGACGTACAAGGCTTAAATGGGTGGTTTAATATTGGCCCTCTGGCTGGTAAATTAAGCTGTAAGTCGGGCGATATTGCTATATTAATTGATCCAGATAATACGTTAGGCCTTGAGGCTGATGCTACACTTAAAGCTAATTTTGACTTCAGAGTCGCGGGCTATGTTAAACCTGATGCCAGTCTTCCAAAAGATGTACATGATGCGGTTAAGTTTTTGGGTCGTCCAGATAATCAAGGTCGTTACCCGCTCAATTTTTAATATTTACTAATAAAGAGTTTTAATGCAATTACCTCAATTTACTGAGTTGCACGCGAAGCAGCTCAGCACATTTTTAGATACCCAGCCCCAGGCAATGACATTATTACAAAGCCAAGGTTATTTGTTTGGCGTAATTTGCTCTCCTGAACCACTTGATGTGCATGAATGGCTCGATACAATATTATCAAATAAAGCCAATGATTTAGACGAAGAGACATTGTTTTTGTTTATGGCGCTATATCATCAAATTAGCGAACAGGTGTTTGAAGCTGGTTATAAATTGCCTGCTAATTATGATATTTATTTTTGTAAAAGCTGGAGTGAAGGTTTTTTACAAGCAACCACAATGTACACTCAAAAACTGCTAGATGCCCCACAATTAGAAGTACAATATAAAGAAGCATTAGAGAGCGCTCAAGCAACACTGAGCTTTTTTGCACTCGATGAGCAAATTATTAGCCAAATTGCAGCACAAAATTTAATGGATGAACAGTTACTCTGTTTACAGCAATATGAGCTAATGGGCGATTTTGCTTTAGGTTTTGCTGAACTTGTTGAGATTGTAGCGCTTAATAGTGGCTTATATACAGACGAAGGCTGGGACGACTAGGTGTACTTTTAGTGCTCAGGTTATTTTTATTACGTGGGCCTATTGCAAGTAAATTCAACGTTAAATAGCGGCTTGGGATTGGTTTATTATCCAAAATTCAGATTAAGTACCCAATTCCAGAATAATGTCAGTACAACCTTGCTTACACCTTACTACTCCTTTACCAGCTTCGGTGGTCGCTAGGTTTAGCGTTAAAACACCACTGCACTTTTCGCACTTTAGTGTTTTTCCCTGCGCTAGTTTTTTAAGCATGTTGCGCTGTTTATGAAACGAGTCACTGGCTTTCTTATTTAATTTTGAAAAATCCATTACTTTGCTCGCCTTTGTTCTAACGCTTCAGATATTATTTTACATACAGTATTTAAACGCTCATCGTAAAAATATAGGTTTAACTCACGCTCACGACAATAACGTAAATTAAACAACTGCACTGACTCGTCTGTTGTAAAGGTTTTCTCTACGTACTCTTTCCCTGAGTCAGACAGTCTTAATTGTGATTTTATACGGCTTTTAGTCATATTAGCTGCGGGGCTGCGATTGACTTTAGTTGTCTCGCTTAAAAAACTAATACCTTCACCTAGTAATTTCTCTCGAGGCTCTTTTATAAGTGGATGATCGATCGTAAAAAAAGCAAGGATCATTAACACCAGTATTATAAATTTTTTCATGAGCACGTAAACCTTGATCTGAATGAGGTTGAATTACCATGCAGTGTAATAAAATGCATTTTAAAAGCAAGTAACTGAGATGAATAAATTATTAGCGATCTATGCCAGTAATTTTAATCAATATTGGTATAATGCTTAATAGCAATCAGATGTTTCTGAAATATCTGAAAGTATTCAAATGATGATTTATCAAACTGATCATGCCTAGCAAGTAACTTGCTACACTTTACTGTATAGGGCATTTGAATATTGCTAAACTTTTATTTCCAAGCGGCGTTGAGGAACTTCGATGGACAAACAAATTAAAGTAAAGAACATTCCTGTGGAGGTAAAAATCCAAAAACCGGATTTAAGCCGTCAAGATGACAGGTTTAATCCCCGAAATCGTATTTATGTGCGAGCAGTGAAAGGTCTTCATCAATTATTAAGGCAGCGTATTGGTTTTTTAGGTTTGCTTGCATTTATGGCACTACCATGGATTAATTTTAACGACCAACAAGCTGTGCTGTTTGATTTAATCGGGCAAAAATATAATATTTTTGGTTTAACGTTGTGGCCACAAGATTTCACCATACTCGCGTTCATTTTTATGTTGGCAGCATTTGCGCTGTTTTTAGTGACCACCTTCTATGGGCGAGTGTGGTGTGGCTACACATGTCCACAAACTGTTTGGACCTTTATTTTTATTTGGTTCGAAGAGAGGTTTGAAGGTACTGCTAATCAACGTAAAAAACTCGATCAACGGCCCATGAATTTTGATAAGTTTTGGCGTAAAACGGCAAAACATACTAGTTGGGTATTATTTTCGTTATATACCGCTATTTCCTTTGTCGGTTACTTTACGCCGATAAGAGAGTTACTTCCTGATTTTGTAACGTTTAACGTAGGCGGTTATGCATTAGTAAGCATTATATTCTTTGCTGTGTGTACCTATGGCAATGCCGGTTGGATGCGAGAAATTATGTGTTTACACATTTGTCCTTACTCACGTTTTCAATCAGCTATGTTTGATAAAGACACATACACAGTAACGTACGATGAAAGCCGAGGTGAAAGCCGTGGTCCTCGTTCACGTAAAGTAGACCATAAAGATTTAGAACTAGGCGACTGTATAGACTGTAATTTATGTGTTCAAGTATGCCCAACGGGTATTGATATTAGAAATGGGCTACAAGCTGAATGTATAAACTGTGGCGCGTGTATTGATGCGTGTGATGGCGTAATGGATAAAATGGAATATCCGCGTGGGCTTATTTCATATACGACAGAGCGAAACCTCGAAACACCTGAAAATAAAACTAATCCACTACGCGCTAAAATCATTGGTTACACAGTTATACTTGTTGTGCTTACGGGGGCACTTGTAGCTAATATCGCACTGCGTAAAACAATGGACTTTGATATCATTCGTGACCGAAACCAATTATATCGTGTCGATTTTGATGGTTTAGTAGAGAACACCTATACATTAAAGGTAATTAACAAGGCGCAGTACGAGCAAACCTTTAATATTAAAGTACAAGGGTTAGATAACTTTAAATATATTGGTAAGCAGTCATTTACAGTGCAGGCAGGGCAATCTCATAATGTGCCATTGTCGCTTGTAATGGATCCTTATGATTTGAAGGCGCCGATGACAGAGTTTAACTTTGTGCTTTCACCGGTAGATGCGCCGGATGAGACAATATCGCAGTCGAGTAACTTTTTTAAAGCGCGATAATCACAACCTACCTTAAATAGGTAAGTTGATATAGCAATTAACAAAAGCGGGTATATAACCCGCTTTTTATTTTATATAAGAAGAGTATGAGTAAATTTAGTTTTATTGACTTAACACCAGACCTAATACTCGATGCAATAGAAAGCGTAGGTGTGTACGCCGAATCTGGTTTATTGGCGCTCAATAGCTATGAAAACAGAGTGTACCAATTTAAAGCCGATGATGGCCTGCGTTACGTAGTGAAGTTTTATCGCCCAGAGCGATGGAGTAAAGAGCAAATTCAAGAAGAGCATGACTTTGCATTTGAACTAGCAGAAGCGGAAGTACCCGTTGTTGCCCCTATTTTATATAATGGGCAAAGCTTGTTTGAACACGAAGGGTATTTGTTTGTGTTGTTTCCAAGTGTAGGCGGGCGTTTATTTGAGGTTGATAATTTAGATCAGCTTGATGTAATGGGGCGATTAATTGGCCGTATGCACCAAGTAGCTAAAACAAAACCTTTTACTTATAGGCCAACAGTTACCTGTGATGAGTATTTGCATACAGCCAAAGTTCATCTTCAAAAAAGTAACTTAGTGCCCATGGGAATAAATACTGCCTTTTATACTATTTTAGATTTAGTGATAGAGCAGGCGCAAAAACAGTATAAAGATGTGCAAAGTATTCGCTTACATGGTGACTGCCACGTTGGTAATATTTTGTGGGCGGGTGATGCGCTAATGTTTGTTGATTTAGATGATAGCCGTCAAGGTCCTGCAATCCAAGATTTATGGATGATGCTCAGTGGCGATAGAGCGACGCAACTGTTACAGTTAGACACCCTTGTAAATGCGTATGAAGAGTTTTGTGATTTTGATCACTCTCAACTCAAATTAATTGAACCGCTGCGAGCAATGCGTATTATCCATTATATGGGATGGGTAGCTAAACGATGGAGTGATCCTGCCTTTGTGCGGAATTTTACATGGTTTGCTGATGACAAATACTGGGAGCAACAAATTTTAGCACTGAAGGAGCAACTTGCAGCACTGCAAGAAGCGCCGTTAAAGTTATTGCCGTAATATTTTATTTAAAGACAAGTACAACGAGATACAAATGCTTAAAAAATTAAAACTAGGCCTACTACTTCTTTGTTTACCATTTGCGGCATTTGCTGCACAATTTGAAGCTGATAATCAATATACAATTATTAATGCAGAGAAAAGTAAAACACCACAAGTGACGGAATTTTTTTCATATTATTGCCCGCATTGCTTTAAGTTTGAACCTGTTGCTCAGGCAATAGAAAAAAGCTTACCAACAGGTGCAACGTTTATTAAAAATCATGTTAACTTTTTAGGTGGTGTTTCACCACAGGCGCAAACCAATCTGAGCTTTGCCTATCTGATTGCCAAAAAACATGGGCAAGAAGATGCTATCACAGAGCAAATATTTAAAAGTATTCATGTTCAACGTGCACCATTGACTGAGATGAAAGATTTGAAAAAACTTTTAGAAGTAAATGGCATTGATAGCGAAACGTTTGATAAAGATATGGCAAGCATGCCTATTATTTCAGCTGAGCGTGCATTACAAGATAATCAAAACAAATATTCAAAATTAGGCGCACTTACAGGTGTACCTACTTTTATTGTTAACGATAAATATAAAATTAATATTAATACAATTAAAAGCCAACAACAGTTTGATGAACTAGTTGCGTTTTTATTAGCCTTATAATTTCGGAGCATAATAATGATTAAATTAGTTAAAGCAGGTTTGCTTGCGGTATTACTTCCTATGGCGGCAGCAAGCTTTGCAGCAACGTATGAAGAAGGCGTGCATTACGACGTTGTTTCTGAGCGTGCAACTAAAAAGCCAGAAGTTAAAGAGTTTTTCTCATTTTACTGCCCTGCATGTAATAACATGGAGGCACTAATTGGTGAGTTTAAGCCTAAGCTTGATAAAAACGTTAAATTTAAAAAGAGTCATGTTGATTTTGTAGGTGTACGTGACCCAGAAAACCAACAGATGATGAGCCAAGCACTTGCGACAGCTGAAGTGCTTCCACAAAAAGATCAGATTATTTCTGCAATCTTTAATCATATCCATACAAAGCGCGCTAAATTTAATGAGCTTGCAGATGTAAAAGATATATTTGTAGCGCAGGGCGTTGATGGTGATAAGTTTGATAAGCTGTTTAAAAGCTTCTCGGTACGTACGCTGAGCTCTAAAATGAAACGCGATCAAGACTACTTTAAAGAAAAAGGCGCACTACGTGGCGTACCTACCTTTATTGTAAATGGTAAGTACAAATTAAACCTAGGTCGTGAGTCGGGTATTACTGAACCAGAAGATATTGGAAAATTAATTAATTACCTAGCTAATAAATAAATTTAACCAAAATAAAAAAAGCTCCTTAAGGAGCTTTTTTGCTTTATAAGGATATAGCGATGGAAAAAATATTAGTATCGAGTTGTTTGCTAGGGCAGCCTGTTCGCTACGATGGTAGAGGGCACGCAATTTTGCATCCACAGCTTAATTTATGGCAAAAACAAAATAGATTAATTGTGTTTTGTCCTGAGGTCGCTGGTGGGCTTCCTACTCCTAGATCTCCTGCTGAAATAATACAGGGGAGTGTAGTTACTAATTTAGGAGAAGATGTAACAGAGCAGTTTCAAACTGGAGCTAATATAGCGCTAGAACTCTGTAAAAAGAATCAAGTGCGTTTGGCTCTACTTAAAGAATCGAGCCCTTCTTGCGGACGAAATACAATATATGATGGAAAGCATCGCGGAGTAAAAATCGAAGGTCTAGGTTTAACTACAGCATTATTAATAAAAAATGGTATTCAAGTATTTAGTGAAGAGCAAATACCAGCACTTATAAAAGTACTGGCACTTTAATTTTGGCTGGTTATTTGCGTTGTAAGAAAACGCCCGACTCAATGTGATGTGTATATGGGAACTGATCAAATATAGCAAAGCGCTTAACGTTGTGCGTACGTGTTAAGTGATCAAGGTCACGCTCAAGGGTTTCAGGGTTACACGATATATAAATTATGCTTTCGTAGTTAGCCACTAAGTCACACGTTAATTCATCCATGCCCGCGCGCGGTGGATCAACTAATATGGTTTGGCAGTCATAGCTTTTAAGGTCAATACCATCTAAACGAGAGAAAGTACGCTCGCCATTCATTGCTTGAGTAAACTCTTCACTCGACATACGAATAATATCTAAGTTCTCGACGTTATTTTTAGCAATATTGTATTGAGCAGAATGAACAGATGATTTTGATATTTCTGTTGCTAATACTTTATTAAAACAGCCCGCTAACGCAATTGAAAAGTTACCGTTACCGCAATACAGTTCTAATAAATCATTTTTAAGTGGTTTACATAAATCTTGCGCCCACTCCAGCATATTAATATTTACTTTTGCATTAGGCTGAGTAAAGCTATTTTCTACTTGTTGATATATAAGCTCTTGACCATTAACTGTTAAACGTTCAGTTACAAAGTCATCACCTAGTACTTCTTTTTGTTTGCGAGCACGGCCTATAAAGTCAATTTTGTATTTACTGCTAAGCTTTTCTTTAAGTGCTTTAATTTCACTTAACCATTCATCATCCAGTGGTTTGTGATAAAGCAAGCTTACTAAAATTTCACCGCTTAGCGTTGATAGGTAATCGATTTGAAATAACTTACGACGCAATATTTCACAAGGCTTGAGGCTTTCAATCATCACCTGCATTATTTCACCTACTAAAGGCGCTGCTGGATCAAATGTATCAACACGGATTTTTTCTTTTGTTTGTTGATCAAACATAATGTGAAACAGATCGTCACCGTCGTGCCATACTCTAAATTCAGCACGTTGGCGGTAGTTAGTTGGCTCTGAGCTAAATACTTCTAGTTGCTCCACACCAAAACGTTGAAACTGCGCACTAATACGCTGCTCTTTTTCACTTAACTGCGCTTGGTACTGTGTGGTATCTATTTTAATAACTGCCATTAACGCTACTACCTTATCTAAGATCTGTTTATCGGCGCTATTGTAGGGAGCGCTGCGTATTTGTCTAGTTTTGGCTAGCATTTATGCTGTTTTATTGCACATTGTACTTTAGTTTTTATTGTTATAGCCGATAATAAATTACGCACGCTTAGGAGATGTAACATGAAAATAGGTAACTATGGCTTCACGCCAAACAACAACATTAATAAATTCAATAATAAAGCAGATATACAGCAACCTACTATTCAATCTCCCCAAGATAGTTACCAGCAACGTGGTAAAGAATTAGCTGCAAAAGTGCTTGGCGATAAAATGGCTGAGCAGCTTGGATTGCCTATCGCAGAAAAAAAAGCAGACAAACCACTATTTGATTTTGATGAAATCGTAAAAAACGTACTCGATTTTGTCAGCGGCGCTGTAAATAAAGCAAAAGCTAATGGCGCTAATGATGAAAAGCTTAAAGACATGTTAGGCGATGCGCGCAAAGGAGTTCAAATAGGGATTGACGACGCTGTTGATGAACTTAAAGGAACAGGTGTATTTAATGACGAAATGGAAGAGGGCATCAATAAGTCCAAAGAGGGAATTTACAATGGGCTTGATAAATTTGAAGAGTCGCTATTTAATCCACAACCTGCCAGCGTAAATATAAGTCAGGCTCAATATGTCAGTATGACTAGCAATGCAGAGTATAAATTCACTACCGCAGAAGGCGATGAGGTAAGTATTAGCTTTGCGGATGCATTTGAATCTCAATCGGCGAGTGGCTATCAGAGAAACAGTGATAGTGAATCGTTTGCAAGCTCATCATCGCAATCTCGACAGGTATCATTTTCGATGTCGGTTAATGGTGACTTAAATGAGCAAGAGCAAGAAGCGATTAATGCGATGATGGAAGACTTACAAGATTTAAGTAAAACCTTTTTTGGTGGTGATTTAGATGAAGCATTTGAACAAGCACAAGAGCTGAGTTTAGACAGCGATCAGCTGGTGGCTTTTTCTATGGATTTACGCCAAACAAAAACAATAGCCACAGTTAAAAGCTACGAAGAATATAAACCAGCACCAGAAAAACAAGTAGCAGAGGGTTTAGCCCCTTTTAATGACGACCTTAAAAGTGCTTTTGAAAAAGCGGGTGAACTTGGATTACAAAATCAACTAGCTGGCATTCTACAATGGTTAAATCAAGATCAGGAACAAATAGATAAGTTAGTAGATTACACAAAGTCTATGTTCGAAAACCTTAATCAATTAAATTCAGCGGCCGATGATCTTGCCGATTTAGAAACCACACAAAGCTAAACTACTTTCTTTTATAAATACCTCATGGCAAACTGCCGTTCTTAAAGTAAAGTGGGAACGGTAGTTTGTCAGCGCATATAATGGTCTTTGATTCAGGTATTGGTGGAACTACCGTACTTGAACATATCAAGCAAAGTATCCCCAATGCTCAGTACAGCTATTTTATGGATAATGCATTCCTACCTTATGGTGCTCAATCCCAACAAACAATAATCAACCGATTGTGCTCACTTATTCATTTCATCAAAGCCAACACGCTTGAAGTTGATTTAATCGTAATAGCGTGTAATACGGCTTCTACATCTGCACTTAGTGCTGTTCGCCAAGTGACAGATATTCCTATAGTAGGTGTTGTGCCAGCAATAAAGCCTGCCGCAGAATTAACACGCTCAAATCATATTGGCTTATTAGCCACACCAGCCACGGTCGCCAGTTCATACACTAAAACATTAATTGCTGAACATGCACGTAATGTAATCGTTAATCTATATAGCAGTGTGGAGTTAGTGACATTAGCTGAGCAACACTTTTTTACAGACTATTTAGATACAAACAAGTTGCACCAAGTGCTTGATGGCCTAAATATAGATAAAGCTATAGATGTACTTGTACTAGGGTGTACGCACTTTCCGATATTAGTAGAGCCGATTAGTCAGTATTTTAAAGGGAATGTAAAATTACTTGATTCAGGTGTAGCGATAGCAAACAGAGTCAACTACCTACTTAACCAACTTAACCTATGTGTGAATAAGCGAACAGACATAAAAAAGCCGCTGCAATATTATGCAACGGCTGATGTGTTTAGCAATAAGCTAGCGGTAAAGCTAGTTACACTGACTGATCCGTCTCAGTACGTAGAGCATTAGAATCGTCTTCTTGTTTTTGTTTTGCTTCACGTACTTTTAAAGTACGTTGTTGGAACTCGCTATCGTTCAAGTTAGCAATTGCATTGTCTGCATCAGCTTGCGCCATTTCAACAAAACCAAAACCACGACGCTTGCCAGTATTTTTATCCTTTAATAAACGAACATTGAATACTTTGCCTTGTTCTTCAAATAATGCACGAACAACACCTTCATTTGCGCGGTAAGGAAGGTTACCAACATAGAGAGTCTTTGTTTTTACTTCGGCTTCTTCAGTTACATCAGACGACATTGCTGCAATAACAAGTGCGCCTACTAACAAACCAACACCAAATAGAAGCGCAGGGTCTAGTGCCAGGCTTGCTAAAGCAAACTTAACAACAACAAAACCAACTACAGCAAGAATAACAGAAAAGATAAAAGCTTTTTGATCGGGTAATTTCATTTTAGATCTACCAATAAACAGGAAATAAACATTAATTTAACATTGTGAACTTGCTATCTTAACGTCTTAATTGAACATAGCAATGATATTTGTATTAAATAATAAAGAAGAGCACAAAAAAACATCGTTTTACTAAGGTTTTAATATGATTTCACTCGGTTCTGTTCTATTTTTGTTCGAACAGTAAAAAGATCTAAAAAAAGGGTTGATCTGTTTTTGGATCTCCCTATAATGCGACCCCACTGAGACGGGAAACGCCGAAGCATAGCAAGGCACGAACTACTCAGAGAGTTAAATAAAACTTCGGTTTTAAATCTTCCAAAAGAAAATTTAAAACAAAGTATTGACTCGAAAAATAA
>NZ_JJNY01000018.1:0-32854 GCF_000690035.1 Pseudoalteromonas sp. S3431 | reverse complement strand
AAGTCTGAGCTAGTACAAATAAACAGATAGCGTAGCTTATTATAAAGTTACTAAAACCCAACAAGTCCGCTGCTCGTTGGGTTTAATTGATTTTAATCTCAACGACACTCGCATCTTACTGTGGTTTGAGTATAAAATATAACACGTCTTTATTTTCAAGGTATTGCGTTGAAAACCCATCTTGGCCGTCGTCCTTTTTCAGCTATGGAGCTGCATACACTTTATAATGGATATATATACGGTGATGTTAAAGTTATGCGCGAGCAACCAAAACATTGGCACTTTTGGCTGCCCTTAATTTCATATTATAGTGGTGCTTACAGTGACGAAATTGGTTACTTAACACTTGATGATCTAATCTTTAAACAAAATATTTTATGTTTTAGTTTTCATACTCACGGAAAAATAAAGCCCCGCTTAGTCCCTGTACACAAAGCGCTTATAAATTATGGTCTTAATGAATATATAGCGTTTATTAAATCGCAAAATCAACACCGATTGATGTTCGACTTGCCCGCAAAAACTGGCAGGTACAGTGAAAAAGTGCGTATTTGGTTTTCAGGTGAAGGTGAGCGAGCCGGCTATTTACAAAAGTGTGATATACCAAATGTTGATCAACTCGGCATGAAAACAGCAATAAGCAGCTTACGCCTCAACTTTGAGCAACAAGTTCGTATACATGCTCTGCAGGCTAACTCGAAAGACGCCTTTAATTACCTCATGGGATTTAACGAATATTCACATAATGAATTTAACAACGTGCTTTTATTAAATAACGTGATCCAAAAAATACGTGTTATTAACTCACACCTGCATTGGCAACGTTTTATAACACGTGAAAGTCACTGACAAACTTTGTTACTATTTCCCCTTAAAGTCACTGTTATAATCAATTACTCTATTTAAAAAAGCTGTTAGGATATCCACATCCCTAATTATATACGCATAAAAAAGCCTATTTAGGGTAATTTCTAACAACAACAATCTAGGGATCATTATGTTTCTCAAAAGCCTCTTAACTGTGAGCGTTGCGCTGGCAATGAATGCTGCAAACGCTAACGAATTTGTTATCGAAAAACTCGCAAAACCAAGCTCGCAAAAAGTATCGCTAACACTCGACCCAAGCCAAGATACATTCACAGGGATGACAGAGATTTCCCTAGAAGTACTAAAACCAACAAAATACATTGAGCTAAATGGCGTTGCTTACGCTGTTAAAATGGCGCAACTGCTTGGCGACGAAAGCTGTGATTTAAACAACGAAATGCTTAAAACAGGCAAAGTTAAATTTAGTTGTGATGAGCAAATTCAACCAGGTAAATACACGCTTAAAGTTGATTTTTCAGCGCCATATAATCGCCAAAGCGTAGGCTTGTACAAAACGCTAGACCAAGGTACGCCTTATTTATTTACTCAGTTTGAAATGAGCGACGCACGTCGTGCGTTTCCTGTTTTTGACGAACCTAGCTACAAAATTCCATTTCAGTTAACGATTACTGCGCCTACATCACAAAAAGTATATTCAAATACGCCTGAGCTTAAAGCAATCGTTAATGGTGATATGACCACACACTACTTTGATAAAACGCCGCCAATTCCTTCATACTTAGTCGCTATGGCTATTGGCCCGTTTGAAGAATTAGAAATAAAAGGTATGCCAATTCCTGGTCGTGTAATTACCCCACAAGGTAAAATCCACTTAGCCCAATACGCTAAAGAAAACATGCCAAAAGTACTAGGCGCACTTGAAGCGTATTTTGGTATTCCTTACGTTTACAAAAAATTAGACTCAGTAGCGGTACCAGAATTTCCATTTGGCGCAATGGAAAACTCAGGCTTAGTAACCTACCGAGAAGATATTTTATTAGTTGATTTAGCTGCAGCAACACGCAGTAAAAAACAGCGCAATGTATCAATTATTGCTCACGAACTTGCTCACCAATGGTACGGTAACTTAGTAACCATGAAATGGTGGAACGACTTATGGTTAAACGAAGCATTTGCTAGCTGGATGGCTGCAAAAATTACTAAGCAGCTTAACCCTGAGTTTGAATCGCACTTAGACCTGCCGCAAAATAACGTAATGGCACTTGATGCACGGCTAAGCACTAAGCCTATTCGTAAGCCTATTAAAACCGAAGCCGATATTATGGATGGTTTAGGTCTTGCTTACAGTAAAGGCAGCTCGGTACTTGCTATGGTTGAAAACTGGATTGACGAAGATGCATTTCAAAAAGGTATTCAAAGTTACTTAAAAGAGTTTTCATATAAAAATGCTGAAGCAGCTGACTTATGGGAAGCACTTGGTAAAGCTTCAAATAAAGATGTAGCGGGTGTTTTAAAGTCGTTTATTGAGCAATCTTCTTTTCCGCTGGTTAAAGTAGATCAGCAAGGTAGTAAAGTAACTATTTCACAAAGCCGTTTTGTAAATGCAGGCGTTGATGCACCAGAGCAATTATGGAATGTACCTGTTGCAATTAAATATGGCGCTGGCGATAAAGTAAAAACAGCAAACGTATTACTTAATAAGCAAAGCCAAACGCTAGATTTAGACTTTGAACCAGAGTGGATTTATCCAGACCAAGGTGCTCTAGGCTACTACCGTTGGGTAATGGATGATGCACAATTTAGCGCACTTATTAAAAAAGCGCCAAGCGTACTGAGTGACCGTGAACGCTTAGCGTTACTATCAGCTACTGATGCGCTACTTGATGCTGGTGTTATATCTGCTGCTAAGTTAATGCAAACCCTCGAAGTGTTCGTAAGCGATAGCCACCCTCGCGTAGCAAATACCGCACTAGGTTACTTAGTATCGCAACAGCGCACTTTTAAAGACGACAGCAATAAAGACCTATGGCCTGAATTTATTCGCGGTGCAGTAACGCCTGCTGCTAAAAAATATGGTTTAGAAGCAAAAGCGGGTGAAGACGGTGCTATCGCACAGCTTCGTGCGGCCGTTGTATCACGCTTAGGTTTTGATGGTGAAGATAAAAACGTAATCAGTAAAGCGAAAGAACAAACACAAGTTTATTTAAATGATCCACAAAAAGTAGACCCTTACTTAGCCGGTACGTACTTAACTCTTGCTGCTTTTCATGGTGACAAAGCGCTGCTTGATCAATTCATGACAACGTTTAAAACAACGAAAGATCCACAAGTACGCACTAACATGCTTGCTGCAATGGGCTTTTTTGGCAAACCTGAATTACAAAAAGCGGTATTAGCTTATAGCTTAACGGATGAAGTAACTGCATCTGACATGCGTACTATTTTATCGGGTCAAAGTTATACAGATGAGCGCCAAGCGTTATTTATTGACTGGGTTTACAGTAACTACGATAAAGTAACAGCAAGTTTACCGCCGTTCTTTATACCTAACTTACCTTACTTTACAACTGCAAGCTGTAATGCAGAAAGCTTAGCGACAACAAAAACCTTCTTTAACGAAAAAGTAGCTGATGTAGCAGGCTACGCGCGCACATTAAGTAAGCTTGAAGAAAGCACAAACGATTGTATTGCGCTTAAAACACGCGAACTTGAATCGGTTAATAGCTTCTTAAAAAGTAAGTAATTATTAGGTTTATTGAGCTATAAAAATACAAAAGCCGCTGAATATAAATTCAGCGGCTTTTTACATTTATGTTTTATTAATTACCAATAATCATAGTTAGCTTAGCTATAAAGTCTTTTGCTGCTTGCTCAGAGTTTATTTTAAATGCCACACCATAGTGAATAGGTTGAGCGCTTTTAAAAATACGCGTAGGAAAGCGTGTCATCTCACTGCTATGAAAGTACCCTTGCGCACGCGTTACGCCATCAATATCATTAAAGTCATCGCTAAACACCTCAAATGCTGGGCGAATTACTATTTTACCCTTGCCGCTTTCGCTGTGGGTATAAAATGCTTCTTTAGAGTTTACTAACATGTACTCTGCAATATTTTTAATCTTAAAATTACTTCTGCACTGTAATTTAATAAGCTGCTCTGTCAGCTCGTCTGCACTATAAGCCACGTGTAATCCCTATTAGTTAATTTGCGCATTAGATTAACGCATACACACAATAAAATCTGAATTTATTTGTCTGCTTTACTTTGTTATATCACATACAAAAGCGAGCTTTTCATTGTTGTAACTCATTCTTGTTATATTTTTTTCGCAGTAGGTGCTTAAATTAAGCCATTGCGATATTTCATCACTTCCATCAAGTTTACGCTGATAAACGCGGTTTTTAATAGCATAAGCAATGGTCGTATTATCTTTTAAAATAAAATCTTGAACTTGAGCCGGTAACCTTAATAGGTCTTCAACTTGTTTATCTTGCGGATTAAAACTCGCTAAAATGTGTTGCTCGTTTTTAGTGTAACTAAATAAAAATGCAGCCATTGAGTTGTTATAAATAAGCGTTCGCCCAATATTACTGGCTGCTATTTCCCCCTTCGCTTGTGCAACAGAAGTATATTGAAGAGTATGAGGCTTTCCTAAAATGAACATCACTAAATCATTTTGAACACCCCATGCATGGTACCCAACAGGTTCAATCCAATCAAAAATACGACTTGGCGCATCTTCATTTTTGAGTGGGTATTGCCACAATTTTTGCTTACCGTCAGCTTCTACAACAATCGCTGATATCGCATCACCACTTGGCATAACCGTTGGTGAATATTCGCTTACTGGAGAATTAGTTATATTGCTGATTTGTTTTGATGTTAAGTCATAATAAGCAATATCGGTTTGGCTTTGCTCATCAGTAATTACTTCATGAGTAAAGTATAAACCTGTATTTGTTAAATGTGGCTGGTTGTTATAACTGTTTTTATCACTCACAATACTAACTTGTAAGCCATAAGGCGTATTTAAATCAGCAAGTAATACTTGGCTTTTTGGCATGCTAGCCTGCACCACAATTGGGCTAAGCGCTGCTATAGAAAATAATCCAAGTAATGGTTTAATAAGTTTCATGCTTTCTCTCGTTTTAATTTTAAGCACCTCATGATAACGTTATTTGCTGATGGCGTCACTTGAGCTAAGTCAGTCAACTCTTAAGATACCCAAACGACTTAAAATAATGTTAAGTTTAGTCTGGTTATAAAATCGGCTCCTAAAAAAGAGAATTAACATGTCAGCTAAAAATCCTATTATTGCGATTACGGGTTCGTCTGGTGCAGGCACAACCACCACAACCAATGCAATTAAACATATTTTTCGTAGCCTTAATATTGAAGCGGCTTTTATCGAAGGGGATAGCTTTCATCGTTACACTCGCCCTGAAATGGATAAAAAAGTACGCGAAGCACAGCAAGAAGGTAAGCACATAAGTTACTTTGGCCGAGAAGCCAATGACTTTGGTGCCCTCGAAACTTTATTTAATCATTATGGTGAAACTGGGCAAGGTAAATTACGCCGCTATTTACATACATTTGATGAAGCGGTTCCGTACAATCAGTTACCGGGCACCTTTACTCCTTGGCAAGAGCTTGAGCATAATACTGATATTTTATTTTATGAAGGTTTACACGGTGGTGTAGTCGATCAAGATGTAGACGTTGCTAAGCATGTTGATTTATTAATAGGCATGGTGCCTATTATTAACCTTGAGTGGATTCAAAAACTGATACGCGATACCTCTGAGAGAGGTCATTCACGTGAGGCTGTTATGGACTCAATTGTCCGTAGTATGGATGATTACATTAATCACATCACGCCACAGTTTTCTCGAACTCATATAAATTTCCAACGAGTGCCGACCGTTGATACTTCAAATCCATTTAGCGCTAAAGATATTCCATCGCTTGATGAAAGCTTTGTAGTTATTCGCTTTAGAGGTATTGATGATGTTGATTTTCCTTATTATTTACGCATGATCGAAGGCAGTTTTATGTCTCGTATAAATACGCTTGTAGTACCTGGTGGCAAAATGGGCTTAGCAATGGAGCTGGTGCTTACTCCACTAATTAAAGATATTATTTTGAAAAAGCGTGCACTGGAAAACTTAGCACCTCTGGATATACCTATTTAACTCCTCTTCTAAGGTTGAGCTCTCTCACGTACACTGCTGATTTTTAGTAACAATAAGGGACATTGTGTTGTACTCATTAAAAATTATTGTGGGTTCTAAAAACCCTGTAAAAATTAACGCGGCTAAATATATTTTTGCAATGTATTTCCCTGATCATGAAATTGATTGCCAAGGTGTTGATGCACCATCCAATGTGCCCGATCAACCTATTGGCGAAGACGAAACACGCATTGGCGCGCAAAACCGCGTTGATTACTGCAAAGAACATTACCAAGCTCACTATTACGTGGCAATGGAAGGCGGTGCAGAGCAGTTTAGCTATGGCCCAGCAACCTTTGCCTATGTAGTTATTGATAATGCCTTAAATCAAGTTGTAGGGCGCAGCAGTAACCTCCCCTTACCTCAAGTACTTTATAATGCATTACTTAAAGGTGAAGAGCTTGGCGATGTAATGGACAAGGCATTCAATACCACCAATATTAAGCAAAAAGGGGGTGCTATTGGACTACTTACAAACAATCATGCCACGCGTGAAAGTACGTATACACAAGCACTCACTTTAGCTATGGCGCCATTTTTACACTCTGAGCTATACAGCCAAACAAATTAATTTAGGAAGTTTAATGAAATACAGCTATGTATTGTTTGACGCAGACGAAACCTTATTTAGGTTTGATATTTTAGCGGGCATGACTCGCATGTTTAAAGCTTACAACGTAGATTTTAGCCAAGACGATTATATTCATTATCAAAAAACCAATAAGCAGCTGTGGGTTGATTATCAAAACGGTTCTATAACTGCTGATTACTTACAAGTAACTCGCTTTAATGAATGGGCTGCAAAGCTAAATGTGCCAGCAAAAGAGCTGAACGATGCTTTTTTAGATGCTATGGCGCAAATTTGCGAGCCATTACCTGGCGCTATAGAACTTTTAAATAAGCTTAAGCCAAATGCTCGATTAGGTATTATTACTAACGGATTTGCCCGCCTACAAACAGTACGTTTAGAACACACTGGTTTAAAAGATATGTTTGAATGGTTGGTTATATCTGAGCTTGTTGGCATAGCAAAACCGAATAAAGCGATTTTTGAACACACATTTGAGCTAATGGGTAACCCAGATAAAAGCGAGATACTTATGGTCGGTGACACCGCAGCAAGTGACATACTTGGCGGCAACAATGCAGGTATTGATACTTGCTGGTTACAACACCCTGGTGAGCAATTACCCGACGGAATAAAACCAACCTATACCGTAACTCATTTAAATCAGTTACAAGCTATTTTAGAATTGCAATAAAGTAAATTTTACGCAAAAAAATGACGCTAATTAGCGTCATTTTTTATAACTGTTTGCGAACTGTACTTTTATTGCTTTTAGGCTGGAGCTAACTCAAGACCGGGTGCAGGCATCGTCACAGGCGTTTCAAATGTTGCCCACTCCCATGCTGACTCTGTAGCCATAATTTTACGAAGTAATTTATTATTTAAATCATGACCCGATTTAAATGCGGTTACTTTACCTAAAAGGTTATGACCTGTCATAAACATGTCACCAACACAGTCTAATATCTTGTGCTTAACAAACTCGTCGCTATAACGTAAACCATTAGGATTTAAAACTTTGAATTCATCAAGTACCACAGCACTATCCATACTACCACCTAGTGCTAGGTTGTTTGCATGCATGTATTCAATATCTTTCATAAATCCAAAAGTACGCGCACGGCTAATTTCTTCAATAAAGCTTTGCGTTGTTATATCTAACCCTATACGTTGGCGACTTTCGTTGATAGCAGGGTGGTTAAACGCAATCTCAAAGTCGATATGAAAACCATCATAAGGTTCAACTTCAGCCCATTTATCACCTTCTTCAATACGTACTTTTTCTTTAATACGAATAAAGCGTTTAGCAACATTTTGCTCTTCAATTCCGCCTTTTTGTAACAGATATATGAATGGTAATGCACTACCATCCATAATCGGCACTTCTGAGCTGTCTAATTCTATAATTAGATTATCAATGCCCATTGCAGCAACGGCTGCAATAAGGTGCTCAGTAGTCGATAAGCGAACGCCATCTTTGTTAATTAAACAAGTACACAATTGCGTATCACCAACGGCTTCAGGTGTTGTTTCAAAATCAACAACCGGATCAAGGTCGACACGACGAAATACAATCCCAGTATTTGCGCTCGCAGGTCGGAGAGTTATTGTGACCTTCTCACCTTTATGAAGTCCAATTCCTATGGCTTTGACTATTTCTGCAATCGTACGCTGTTTAATCATAGGTTCGCTCACTTTTAAATCAGTTACAGTTAGACGGCGGAGTTTAACATAAATCCTTTTGCCTTTCAATATTTGTACATATTTCAAACAAAAGTATTATTAAATGTTAATCTGCCTGCTTACGTAAAAAAGCTGGAATATCAAAATAATCACCGCCTTCTGATTTATCCGCTTTTTTACCGCTTTGCGCTGAAGAGCTCGAACTACTTGAACTCGTTGAAGGCGCTTTTTCTTTGCTTTGCGTTTGTGCTTTAGCAGCATTTTCTTCAGTGTTTGTGTCTTGGCTTGCAAAGCTTGGTACGTACATACTACTTGCTTGGTTTGATGTGCTTGCAACATCAGATCCTGATGCCTTTTTAAAGCCATTATCAACAATACCAAACTGTGGACGACGATCACCGCCTAAACCTGTTGCAACAACCGTTACACGTAGCTCATCAGTCATTTCTGGGTCGATTACCGCACCAACAACAACCGTTGCGTTTTCTGACGCAAGTGCTTTAACGTGATTGCCAACAATTTCAAATTCTTCAATCGCAATGTCCATACCGGCGGTAATATTAACCAAGATGCCTTTAGCACCTGTTAAATCAACGTCTTCTAGTAGTGGGCTTGAGATAGCCGCTTCTGCAGCCTCCTGTGCACGATCAGGACCTGACGCAGACGCCGTTCCCATCATTGCAGTACCCATTGCAGACATTACTGTACGTACATCGGCGAAATCCACGTTAATTAAACCAGAACGTGTAATTAGCTCTGCTATACCCTGTACCGCACCAAATAATACGTCATTAGCTTTAGCGAAGGCATCTAGAAGAGTAGTCCCTTTTCCTAAAACCTTAAGTAATTTATTGTTCGGAATTGTAATAAGCGAATCTACAATTTCTGACAATTCATTAATGCCTTGATCGGCGGCTGCTGCACGTTTTTTACCTTCAAAATCAAAAGGACGTGTTACAACTGCAACTGTTAAAATACCAAGCTCTTTAGCAATTTTAGCAACAACCGGTGCTGCACCAGTACCTGTACCACCGCCCATACCTGCAGCTATGAATACCATGTCGGCGCCTTCAAGGCTGGCACGAATTGTATCGGCGTCTTCTTCAGCCGATTTACGGCCTACTTCAGGGTTTGCGCCCGCACCTAACCCTGAGGTTATTTGCGTGCCTAATTGAACTGTAATATCGGCAGCAGAGTTACGTAATGCCTGTGCATCCGTATTAGCAGCAATAAAGCGTACGCCTTCAATCTGTTGTTTTACCATGTGCTCAACAGCGTTACCGCCGCCGCCGCCCACGCCTATCACTTTTATGACAGCTTCTTCGCTGTGTTGTTCCATTATATCAAACATATTTACTCTCCGACTTGAGCATTAAAACTCGCCTTGAAACCATTTTGTAACACGGTTCCATAAATTATTGTTCCCTTCTGCTTTCGACTTTTGTGCATTCATCGATTGCATTGTACGTCCGTATTGTAACAAACCAACAGCAGTTGCGTACGAGGGATCATCTACATAGTCTGTCAAACCAACTATCCCAATTGGTTTTCCTATTCTAACTGGCATTTGGAAAATGTCTTCTGCCACTTCCATTGCACCAGTCATTTTAGCAGTACCACCTGTAACAACGAGGCCTGCAGCAATTTGATCTTCTAAACCAGAACGACGAATCTCTTCCATCGCAAGCTCAAATAATTCTCTAAAACGAGGTTCTACTACCTCTGACAATGTATGGCGTGACATCAATCTTGCTGGTCGTCCGCCAACACTTGGTACTTCAATTGTGTCTTCGCTACTTGCCATTTGGCTACTAGCACATGCGTATTGTACTTTGAGTGACTCTGCATGTGATATAGGTGTACGAAATATTTTTGCAATATCACCTGTAACCTGATTACCAGCAACAGGAATAACGGCAGAATGGCGAAGTGCACCATTAATATAAATAGTGATATCCATAGTACCGCCACCAATATCAAGTACTGCAACACCTAGCTCTTTTTCGTCATCTGTTAATACAGAATAACATGATGCTAGTGCGGTAAAGATAAGTTGATCGACTTCGAGACCACAACGTTCTACACATTTTTCAATGTTTTTTGCCATATCGTTTGAGCAAGTAATGATATGTGCTCGCGCTTCCATACGAACACCACTCATGCCAAGTGGGTTTTTAATGCCCTCTTGCATATCAATACTGTATTCTTGCGGCAATGCATGCAGCATTTTACGCTCTGCCGAAATAGGCACAGAGCGTGCAATATGAATGACATTTTCAATATCTTCATCGGTCACTTCAGTGTTGTTAATAGCAACCACACCACTCTCGTTCTGGCACTGAATATGCTTACCAGAGATACCAAGGTACACAGAACTAATACGACAATCAGCCATTAACTCAGCTTCGTCTATAGCTCGTCGAATAGACTCAGATACCAAGTTTAAATCGTTAACGCCGCCTTTATCCATACCACGAGACACTTGGCTGCCCACACCAACAATACTGAGTTTGTTATCTGCGGTGATTTCACCTACCGTGGCAACCACTTTTGAGGTACCAACATCTAATCCAATCACGAGGTTTCTTTCTGCTGACTTAGTCATGCCTTACTCTTATTTTGTAATTGTTCTTCTTGCATTGGCTTAAAGCTTACTGCAAGGCCGGTATCATACCGTAAATCGATTGTATCTATCTGTGCATTTTCAGGATGTTCCATTCTCGGGTAAACATCTATAAAGCGCTGAACTCGCTTGGCTTTATCTTTACGCCCTAAATTTAAACGTACACCATTATCTAACCACAGTTGCCATGAAAAACGCTCAGACAACGCTAAACTATTTAATGTTAACGCATTTACTTTAAGCATTTCATCAAACTGTTTAAAAGCTAACCATGCTTCTTGTTCACTGCCTTCTGGCCCGAATAATTGCGGTAAATCTACATTTAGTTTATCGCTACTAGCCTGAAAAGCTTCACCTTTTTGATTTAGTAATAAATCACTATTCCAATGTGCCACAGCATCATGCTCAACAACATATACTTGCAAAGTATCTGGCCATTGTTTACGTACTGACACTGTCGCAACCCAAGGTAAATCTTGCACCAGTTGTTGCACATGTTTTACATCAAGTTCAAAAAAACTACTTAAATCGGCTCTTTTTATTGCTTTTATTATTGCCGTTTCATCAGTGTACTTAGGATGCCCTTGCACTGTTAAATGCTTAATTTGAGCATCTTTATTTTCAACTAACCAATGCGAAATCCCCGCCGTGATCTGTATTAAGCCAATCACAACAATTAGAAAAAAGCTCACACCAAAAATGAGCGACCAATTTAGTTGCTGTTTGATTTTCTGAGCTTTTTCTAAAAGGGGGTGCATATTAAAGTGTTTGCTCCAAAATGCGAACAACTAATTGCTCAAAACTTGCCCCATTCGCTTTTGCAGCCATTGGTACTAGTGATTTTTCAGTCATGCCAGGCACTGTATTTACCTCTAGTAGGTAAAAGTGTCCTTGCTCATCTTGCATTGCATCCACACGTCCCCAGCCACTTGCACCTACAAGGTCAAATGCATCAAGTGAAATTTCTTGTAAGTGCTCTGTATCGTGCTTTGATAAATTTGCAGGGCAATGATATTGCGTCGTGCTTGATTGATACTTAGCTTGGTAATCGTAAAAACCATTAGGCGTGGTCATCTCAATTACAGGCTGTACTTCATCACCCAATACAGTAACCGTGAACTCTCGTCCTGTAATCCACTGTTCGACAAGTACTTGGCTATCAAACTTAAATGCATTAGCGAGTGCTTCTTCTAACTCTTGCGCATTACTTGCTTGTGCCATACCTATGCTTGAGCCTTCGTGCGATGGCTTAACCATTACCTTTTTAAACTCATCCATAATGGCAACTGCATCAAAGCCTTTTTTAGCATCGACAACCGCATAAGGGGCCGTACTTAGACCCGCCGATTTAAACAAGTGTTTACAGCGAATTTTATCCATAGCGAGGGCTGAGCCCAATACATTACTACCTGTGTAAGGCAGGTTCATAAATTCAAGCGCACCTTGTACGGTGCCATCTTCACCACCACGACCATGTAACGCAATAAAAACGCGCTCTACATTTAATTCTTTTAATTCCCACAAAGAACGACTTTGTGGGTCAAATGCAATTGCATCAATGCCACTACTTTGCAGTGCATTTAAAACAGCTTGACCAGATTTTAATGACACTTCACGCTCTGCTGAATTGCCACCTAACAGCACCGCTACTTTACCAAATTGTGTGTTTAC
This sequence comes from Pseudoalteromonas sp. S3431, assembly GCF_000690035.1. Classification (NCBI taxonomy): domain Bacteria; kingdom Pseudomonadati; phylum Pseudomonadota; class Gammaproteobacteria; order Alteromonadales; family Pseudoalteromonadaceae; genus Pseudoalteromonas; species Pseudoalteromonas sp. S3431. The sequence goes on along the minus strand of NZ_JJNY01000018.1, from coordinate 20,249 downwards.
CTGGGTCATACTTCACCTTGCTTAAGTTTTTCTATCGACATACCCGTTGCAGCTAAGGTTTTTACTAATTGGCCTATATTACCTGCGCCTTGGGTTAATACTAAATCGTTATTTTTTAGGCATCCACCGAGGACACCTGCAAGCTCTGAACTTGAAGCAACATGAAGTGGCTCTTTGCCACGTTGGCGTAAACTTCTACAGAGGCTTTTACTATCAGCACCGACTATAGGGTCTTCACCTGCGCTATACACATCAAGTAATAGTAACTGATCTACATCAGCAAGTACTTTTACAAAATCTTCGTACAAGTCGCGTGTACGAGAAAATCTATGTGGTTGATATACCATAACTAAGCGCTTATCAGGCCAACCTTCACGCACTGCAGCAATTGTTGCTGCAACTTCTGAAGGGTGATGCCCATAATCATCAACTAACATCACATTGCCACGCTCGTTTTCAAATTCACCATAGTGTTGAAAACGACGACCAATGCCTTCAAACTTCTGCAGCGCTTCTAAAATTGCATGGTTACCAATGTTTTGATCTTTTGCTACAGCAATCGCTGCGGTTGCATTAAGTGCGTTGTGTCTACCTGGCATATTCAACGTGGCAGTTAAACACTCACCTTGTTTGTTAGTTACTGTAAATGTGCACGTATTAGCTGATTGGCTAAAGTCGCTCATGCGGTAATCAGCATCCTTCGATTCGCCATACGTGATAACTGGGCGACCAAATCGCGGGATAAGCTCAGCAGCAACTTCAGAATCAATACATACAACAGCTAAACCATAAAACGGCAAGTTATGAATGAAATCTACATATGTGTCTTTCATTTTTTCAAGACTGCCGCCGTAAGTATCCATGTGATCTTCTTCAATATTTGTGATCACCGAAACCATTGGCTGCAAGTGTAAAAACGACGCGTCGCTTTCATCAGCTTCTGCTATTAAAAAATCACTTTTTCCTACTTTTGCGTTACTACCTGCGCTATTTAACAAGCCACCAATAATAAAAGTTGGATCAAGCCCCGCCTGTCCATAAATACTCGCAATTAGGCTTGTTGTCGTTGTTTTACCATGCGTCCCCGCAATCGCTATACCATGGCGAAAACGCATTAGCTCCGCGAGCATTTCTGCGCGGCGCACAACCGGAACTCTTGCTACTTTTGCTGCAACAATCTCAGGGTTTGTTTCATCAATAGCACTTGAAACAACGACTACGTTAGCATCTTTTACGTTATTTTCGTGATGACCAATAAATACCTCAGCACCGGCTTTAATTAAGCGATCTGTCATAGCGCTATGAGCAATGTCAGAACCTGTAATACGGTAGCCTTCAAATGCGAGTACTTCAGCAATACCGCCCATACCGGCACCACCAATGCCAATAAAATGGATAGTATCAATTCGACGCATTGCAGGTCGTGTGTGTTTTTCTTGTACTGATGCTTCTTTCACTTACACTCTCTTATTTGTTACTTGCTCACAGTGTGCTGCAACGCTTACTGTGGCATCTAAAATGGCTTGCTTTTGAGCATTTGCTGCCATTTGTTTAATTAATATAGGCTTAGCTAAATAAGGATTTAAAAGCTCAACAATTGAATGTTGATTAAACTGTGCTTGAGGCATTAACAAAGCCCCATTTGCCATTACTAAATACTGTGCATTCGCTGTTTGATGGTCGTCCACTGCATGAGGAAACGGAACAAATATAGCCATTTTTCCAGCCGCAGCAATTTCACTAACCGTTAACGCACCCGCGCGGCAAATGACAATATCAGCCCAAGCATAAGCCGTATCCATATCATCAATAAATTCAGCAACGTTTAAGTTATTACTATCAAAACTGTGTGCTTTATAAGCCTCTTTAACGCTGTGTAAATGGCCTTTACCTGTTTGATGCCACACACTAATTGCGGTGGTATTACTCAATACTTTAAATGCTTCAGGTAATGTTTGGTTAAGTACTTGTGCCCCAAGTGAACCACCCACTACCAACATATTTATTGGGCTTGATACATCACGCTTTGGTATATCAATAACACTTTGACGTACCGGATTGCCAACAAGTTCAGCTTGGCCATGCGCAAATGCACTTGGAAATGCCGCTAATACACGATTAGCACACTTAGCTAGCAATTTGTTACTCATGCCCGCTACCGCATTTTGCTCATGAATAACCAGCGGAATACCTAAACTTTTGGCAGCAATACCTGTTGGTCCAGTTACATACCCGCCCATAGCAAGTACGACATCTGGACGCTGTTTTTTTAAAACTTTACGTGCTTGCAATATGGCGTTAAACACCATAAATGGCGCTTTAACAAGACGTTTTATACCGTTACCACGAACACCCTTAACATCAATAAAATCAATGTCTATGTTATGCTTTGGAACAACGTCAGCTTCCATTCTATCAGGTGTTCCTATCCAGCTAACTTGCCAGCCTTGTTGTTTTAAATAGTCAGCTACAGCGATACCAGGGAAAATATGCCCGCCAGTTCCACCAGCTACAACGACTAATTTTTTACTCATCGCTTACCTCCGCGTGAAGTGGCTTGTTTTGTTGCCATCTTAGTCTCAAAATCTACGCGTAATAAAATGCCTGTGGCTATCGTCATAATCATTAAGCTTGATCCACCGTAAGAAATAAACGGCAGTGTTAACCCTTTTGTCGGTAAAATCCCCGCACTCGCACCTACATTAACCATGGTTTGAAACGCAAACCAAATACCAATAGCAAACGAAAAATAGCCTTCATATTCTTTGCCACACTTTAATGCTTGCTGACCAATTAATAGCGCTCTAAATACCAAGGTAGCTAATACCATTAAAATACTTACAACGCCGATTAAACCAAGTTCTTCACCTATAACAGCAAAAATAAAATCGTTATGCGCTTCAGGTAAATATTGTAGCTTTTGTACACTGTTGCCTAGGCCTTGGCCAAACCAACCACCTTGGCTATATGCCATTAGCGATTGCACCAACTGATAACCTTTACCAAAAGGATCATCCCAGGGATCTAAAAAGCCAACAACACGTGCCATACGATATGGCTCAACAATTATAAGTAAAACAACGAGGCCAACCCCCGTTAAAATAAGTACAAAAAACTGCCATAACTTAGCACCGGCTAAAAATAGCAGACCAACCGTAGTTACAAACATAACAACTACGGTGCCCAAATCGGGTTGCAGCAAAATAAGCAGAGCATATACCGCAAATACAGCAATAGGCTTTGCAAAGCCTTTAATATTTTCTTGTACCTCTTCGCGTTTTCTTACTAAATAGCCCGCAATATAACTAAAAAAATACAGCTTTGCAGCCTCAGCCACCTGAAAACCAACCGGGCCAATAGGGATCCATCGCCTAGCTCCATTCACTTCACGACCAATAATTAATACGGCTATTAACAGCACCATGCCTAATATTAATAAATAAGGGTTTGATCTTTTCCACCAATCCATTGGTACACAAACCGTTATCCAAAAAAGAACAAAAGCCATAGCTAAAAACATACTGTGACGAATAGTAATATGATACGAGTTATCAAATAATCGTTCAGCGGTCGGCATTGATGCGCTGGTTACCATGATAAAACCAACACCTATCAGCATTATTACGCAGTACAATAGCGGTACATCGTATAACTGCGCCGAAGGCTTAGGTGTTAATGCGTCTTTTATATCGGCAAAGGCAATCATACTTTCTCCGCCATAACGCACTCAACAAAGTCATCACCGCGTTGCATATAGTTGTTATACATATCAATACTGGCACACGCAGGGGCTAACAAAACAATATTGCCAGTACTACTAAGTACTTTGGCCAAAGCAACGGCTTCTTCCATATTGTTAGTTAAATAGCTCTTATTGGTAATCGCAGCTAAGTCACTTGCATCTTTACCGAAACAAATTAATGCTTTAACATGCCGTTGAATATAAGGTTTAAGGGCATTTAAATCAGCGCCTTTGGCATCACCACCTGCAATAACAATCAGGTTTTCACCATCACTAGCTAAGCTATCTATTGCTGCAATAGTTGCCCCAACATTAGTCGCCTTTGAATCGTTAAAATATTTTACACCATTAAATTCAGCTACAAATTGGCAGCGATGCGCCAACCCATTAAATTGGCTCAACGCGTTTACATATTGCTCTTTGCTTACTTCAAACGGACTTAAAAGCGCCATTACAGCAAGTGTGTTTAAATAATTGTGTTTCCCCACTACAGCAAGCGTACTCACTGGTAAAAAGGCATCGCCTTTAACCATAAAGTGAGTTTCGTTATTGTATTGCGCTAAATGGTAATCACCTTGTTGAACACCAAAGCTAATTTGGGGGGGTGTACTGCGCTCAACTGGATGCGTCTGACTATCGTCAGTATTAGCTACAATAAGCTCTGCACCGTCATAAATACTTAGCTTTGAGTCTATATAAGCTTGGTAACTGTCGTAGCGGTCAAGGTGATCTTCTGACACATTTAATACCGTTGCACTTATTGGCTTTAAGCTCTTTGTGGTGTCCAGCTGAAAACTAGATAGCTCAAGTACATACACATCAAAATCATCATTGAGTAAATCCAGCACCGCAGTGCCAATATTCCCACCCAAAGCAACTTTATAGCCGGCTTCTTTTAATACTTCATAAGCGAGCGTAACCACGGTTGATTTACCGTTGGAGCCAGTTACTGCAACAACCGGTTTTGTATTAATACGTGCAAATAACTCAACGTCGCCAATCACTTCAACACCTGCGTTAATTGCATCTGCAACAGCTGGTATTTTTAAGCTGAGCCCTGGACTTATAATAATTATATCGCTTGTACGAAGCTCTGCGTCATCCAAATTACCAAAGTGTGTATCTAGATTTGGTGCATGCTCTTTAAGCCAATCAATCCCTGGAGGGCTTGTACGGCTATCAACAACTTTTGGCATAAGGCTACGAGATAATAAAAAACGCACAATGCCCAGACCGGTAACACCGAGTCCGAGCACTGTTATTTGTTTATTTTTTATCTCGTTTAAATACTGCATTTATCGAATCTTTAATGTCGCTAGACCAGCGAGGACTAGCACAATAGAAATAATCCAAAAGCGTACGATAACACGTGGCTCCGGCCAACCTTTTAATTCGTAATGATGATGAATTGGCGCCATTCTAAAAATGCGTTGCCCACGTAATTTATACGATCCCACTTGTAATATGACCGAGAGTGCTTCCATAACAAATACGCCGCCCATAATAATAAGCAGTAACTCTTGGCGTACTAAAACTGCAATAATACCTAATGCACCACCAAGTGCTAATGAGCCAACATCACCCATAAATACTTGTGCTGGGTAAGTGTTAAACCATAAAAAGCCAAGCCCTGCACCCACAATGGCAGTACACACAACCACAAGCTCACTTGCTAGCGGTAAATGCGGAATATGTAAGTAAGCCGAAAAGTTAATATTACCTGTTAAGTAAGCAATAATTGCCAATGCTGCGGCGACTAAAATAGTGGGTACGATGGCTAAGCCATCAAGCCCATCAGTCAGGTTTACTGCATTTGATGTCCCTACTATTGCAAAATACGTAAGCACAATATAAAACAAGCCAAGTTGCGGTAATACATCTTTAAAAAATGGAACAACAAGTGATGTTTCAGAAGCTTGTGCACTGGTAAAATATAATGCTGTCGCTACCACTAACGCAATTACTGACTGCCAAAAATATTTCCATTTAGCAATTAAACCTTTTGGATCTTTACGGATAACTTTACGGTAGTCATCAACAAAGCCAACAATACCTAATGAGCCAATTACAAACAGCGTTGCCCATACATACTTATTCGATAAATCAGCCCATAGTAGCGTACTGGTAAAAATAGCCGCTAAAATAAGTAAGCCACCCATAGTCGGCGTACCCGACTTAGATAGATGCGATTGCGGACCATCGTCTCGAACCGTTTGACCTATTTGCATACGTTGCAAACCACGAATTAACTTAGGTCCTAAATAAAGAGACATAATTAGCGCAGTTAAAATACCTAAAATGGCACGTAGCGTTAAATACGAAAAAACATGAAAACCACTAAAATACTGGGTTAAATACTCTGCCAGCCAAACTAACATTATGATACTCCATTGATGGCTTGTTGCTGGCCATTAACTAAATCGGTTACTAATAATTCCATGCGAGAACTGCGCGATCCTTTCACTACTATTGTTGTTTTTGTATTCACTTTATTAATACTTTCTTGAATTTTTTGCTGCATTTGTTCACGGCTCGAAAAGTGGCGATTAGGGAGTTCAAACACATCACTTGCGCATTTACTTAATACACCTAATGTAAATAACTCATCAATCCCTTGCTCAAGTGCATACTCACCAACTTCTTGATGGTACTTACGTGCATCTTCACCTAGCTCCCCCATGTCTCCCAGCGCTAAAATGCGGTGACCTTGCATATCACTTAACAAGTCAATCGCAGCCTTTACCGACTTAACATTGGCATTATAGGTATCATCAACCACGGTGAGTAAATCAGACACTTCAATTAGATTAACGCGCCCTTTTACATCACCCATAGTGGCAAGTGCATTGGCTATTTCTTCAAGAGTTACATCAAATTCACTAGTAAGTGCAGCCGCAATAAGTGCGTTACTAATATTGTGCTTGCCAGGTAGCGCCAAAGTAACAGGGACTTGCTTGGCTTTAGTACAGAGCGTAAAGCTTGCACGCGCATTGGCATCAAGCGTGATATTCTCTGCCCAAATGTCGAGTTTTTCGGTTGTAGAAAAACGTTTAACATTACGCCCTTCAAGTTTATCTAACCAATACTGGCTAAATTCACTATCGCAATTAACAATGGCAACGCCGTCATCTTTAAGGCCGTCAAAAATCTCACCTTTAGCTTTTGCAACCCCCATTAAGCTGCCAAAGCCTTCTAAGTGAGCGGCTGCAACATTACATACAACGGCTACATCTGGTTTGGTCATTGCAGTTGTGTAGGCAATTTCACCTAAGTGATTTGCACCTAGCTCAATTACTGCAAAACGATGTTGAGGCTCTAAGCGCAATAACGTAAGTGGGACGCCAATATCGTTATTAAAATTACCTTTAGTAGCTAATACATCACCGTGAACCGACAAAATTGCTGCACACATTTCTTTTACGGTGGTTTTACCTACACTCCCTGTAATTGCAATTGTTTTAGGCGCCACTTGCGCCATAACAGCAGTGCCAATTACACCTAGTGCAATACGTGTATCGCTTACTATAAATTGTGGAATATCTACATCTACTTTATGCTGAACAATAACGCCAATAGCGCCTTTTTGTTTAGCCTCAGCTATAAATTTATGGCCATCAAAATTGGGACCTTTAAGTGCTAAAAACACTTCGCCACCGCACACTGTACGAGTATCAGTATTTATATTTAGCACTTGTTGATTATCACCTTGATAATCAGTTGTTAGCACATTGGCTAACCAATCAAAATCAATTGGGATCATTGTGTTATCCCTCTTACTGCTTTTTTTAGTTGTTCTTGTACATAACGGCGATCGCAAAAGTCGATGCGCTTATCGCCTATAATTTGATAATCTTCGTGGCCTTTACCTGCAATCAAAATAACATCATCAGCTGTAGCATTTTCTATAGCAAAACGAATTGCAGTTGCTCTATCAGCCTCTAAATGTGCGTCTTGAGGGTTCACTAAACCGCCAGCCACATCAGCAATAATGTCATCAGGATTTTCAGATCGCGGGTTATCGCTGGTAATAATAACTTTATTAGCATTTTGCTCAGCTGCTTGCGCCATTAATACTCGCTTACCTTTATCTCTGTCACCACCGCAACCAAATACACAACTCACACCACCTGGTACATGCTGTTGCAATGCTTGCAATGCAAGTGCAAGTGCATCGGGCGTATGTGCATAATCAACAACACACGTTGGCATGCCTGCTTGACTAAATGCTTGCATTCGCCCAGCGACTGGCTGTAACTGCGCACAACCTGTAATTAATTGCTCAAGCGGATAACCAAGCCCTAGCAATGTAGCGAGCGCTGCCATTAAGTTATATAAATTAAATTCGCCAAACAGAGGCGATTTAATTGATATATCACCCCAACTCGTCGATAACTGCGCCGAAATACCTACACTTGAATATTCAACATCAGAAAAATAGACGTATCGAGTATTCTTAGGAGCTAAGTTTTTGCGGCCATAACAAATTAGATTATTAAAATCATACTTTTCAAGCCATTGCTCCGCTTGAAAATCATCTTGATTAAGCACCACAACTTGCGGTTCAAAATCACGAAAAAGCATTAATTTTGCATCACCGTAACTTGCCATATCACCATGATAATCTAAGTGATCACGCGAAAGATTAGTAAACACAGCCGCTTTAAACTCACATTTAGCAACACGCTGTTGCACTAACCCATGCGATGACACTTCCATGGCGACTAGCTTTTTATGCTGTAAATTTAGATCACTCAAAATATGCTGTAAATCAACCGTTGAAGGCGTAGTATTCATCAGTGGAGTTAAGTTATTAGGATGTCCATAACCTAGCGTGCCAATAATCGCTGACTCAGTACTACAAAATTGCGCTAAGTGAGCAATCATTGCTGTGGTGGTTGATTTACCATTTGTGCCAGTCACACCAATTAAATCCAAAGCCTGACTTGGTTGGTTATAAAAGCGACTTGCTAATTCTGGAAGCTTTTTATCAAGCTCTGAAACTAAATATAGCGGTTCGAAACTTGTTTCAAATTCGCATAATCTGTCAGCAATAATCGCTGTTGCGCCATTTTCAATTGCTTTAGCAATAAATTGTCCGCCATCAAGTGAATGGCCTTTAATAGCAACAAATACATCACCTGGTGTTACCTCACGACTATCAATGCGTAAATGTTTTACCAGTTGCGAGGGCGCATCAATTTCGATGTATTTTAAAGTATCTCTTAAATCACGCATCGTTCTTTTTACCTTCCACGTAGGCAACATCTTCCTTGTCCGGTGCTACATTTAATATTCTTAATGAATTCGAAATTATTTCAGCAAATGCAGGCCCAGCGGTGGCCCCTCCGTAGTACACATCCCCGCCGGGTTCATTAATCATAACAACAACGGCTAATCGAGGATTACTTGCAGGTGCGACACCTGCAAAATAGCCAACATATTCGTCACCATAACCACCAACAGCTGCTTTTTTAGATGTACCTGTTTTACCTGCTGCCCGATAGCCATCAACTTTAACGCGACTGGCTGTGCCGCCCTCTTCAAATATACTTTCCATCATATGGACTACGGCTTCTACGTCTTTTTGTTTAAAAATACGTTCGCCTTCTGGTACATTATCTTGTTTTAAAATCGTTAATGGACGGTTGACTCCCCCAGCGCCTAACATGGCATAAAATCGTGCCATTTGGGCTGTACTTACTGCAATATTGTAACCAAATGAAAGCGCAGCAATTTCATGATCCGACCAACGGCGATTAGGGTAAAACAAACCACTGCTTTCCCCCACCATACCGGTGCCTGAATCTGAGCCAAACCCTACCTTTTGAAACAATCCCACTAAATAATCTTTAGGTACTAACTGCGTTACTTTCGTAACTCCCATATTTGAAGAGTATTTTAAAATTTCGCGCAGTGTCATCTCACCATGATTGCGAGTATCTTGAACTAAGCTACCGCCTAAACGCATCCAACCAGGGTAAGTATCAATTTTGTCATCGGCTTTAATTGCGCCGTAGTCTAGCCCAGCTAAAATGGCTAGGGGCTTAACAGTTGAGCCTGGTTCAAACAAATCGGTAATTGCGCGGTTACGGCGCTTATGCGGGGCAGCATCGCTTAAGTTGTTTGGATTAAACGAAGGGCTATTAACCATCGCTAATACTTCGCCTGTTTTTATATCAACAACCATCGCTGAACCCGATGTCGCTTTATAAGTAAGTACAGCAGATTTAATCGCTTTATAAGCGATGCCTTGAATACGTTGATCAATACTTAACTGAATACTTTCAGGTTCTACGCGTTCGCGCTCATCAAGCACTTCTACTTCGCGTCCTTGTGCATCTTTGCGTATAGTACGACGGCCTTCTTCGCCCGTTAATGCATTCTCATACAGCTTTTCAATACCTTCAATACCTTTGCCATCTATATTGGTGAAACCAATAATATGTGCAGTTACTTCACCGGCAGGGTAATAACGCTTAGATTCATCTAATAAATGAATGCCAGGCAAACGTAAGTCGCCAATATAATTTGCAACGGCAGGAGTTACTTGGCGTTTTAAGTAAACAAAGCGACGAGAAGGATCGTTAAGAAGGCGTGAATTAATTTTTTTCGGATCGGTACGCAGAACGTCAGCGAGTTCACGCCAGCGCATATCATTTTTGTAATACTGCACTGTACGTTTATCAAGTTCGACCGCATTGTCTGCAAGTGATTGTTGATCCTCGCCATTTTTACGCGCTTGCTTAATCACTTTAGAAACAAGTGATTTGTGAAGTGCTTTAGGATCTGCATACACACTCACTACCGGTACACTCACCGCGAGCTCTTTGCCATTACGATCAAAAATCATCCCACGCTGGACATGAAGTTTTTCGACACGTACGGTACGTTTATCACTTTCAGAACGGGCTTTGTCAGGTTCAATTACTTGTAAATAAGCAGCACGAGATACCAGTGTTACAAACACCATAAACACAACGCCACACACCAGCATAAAGCGCCATGTAATTAAGTTATTTACTGGTTTTTTGCCTCGATTTCTCATTGCAGTATTATTACCTGTTCATCTTGACTCGTTGGTCGTTTCATTTTTAGCTGTGATTTCGCAATTTCTTCGATACGTGCATGCTGTGAATAAAATTCCTCTTCAACTAATAAATAACGCCATTCTAAATCAAGTTCATCACGCTCTTGGAGTAACGAATCTTGTTCAATAAGTTGCCCTCGAGCAAGATGTGTTACTTGTACCACAGTTAAACTTGACGCGAATATCACAACCAACAAGGCCGAGGTAAGCTTATTAGCTCCTAGGCCTTTAACAATTTCAAAAAATAAATTAGGTGGTTGACGATGATTCGCTTTTATATTCATTCCAGCCTCTGAGCAATCCTAAGTACAGAGCTACGAGAACGCGGATTACGCTCAACTTCAGCGGCACTTGGCTTAATCGCTTTACCCACTGCCTTTAACGTCAGATTTTTATTTATTTGTGCGTCAGTTAAAGGCAGACCTCTGGGTAATACTTCTCCCCGACTCTGTTTTCTAATAAACTGTTTTACAATACGATCTTCTAATGAATGAAACGAAATAACAACCAAACGACCACCGGGTTTAAGGACCTTAATTGCAGACTGCAATGCCGTTTGAATCTCTTCAAGTTCGCTATTAATATAAATACGGATCGCCTGAAAAGTACGAGTAGCAGGGTGTTTAAACTTATCTTTTACAGGTACTGCTTCATCGACTAAATCAGCTAACTGCTTAGTCGTAGTAATTGGCGTGTGCTCTCTAATCTCAAGTATTTTATGCGCAATACGCTTACCAAATTTCTCTTCACCCAGCTTTTTAATTACATGGGTAATATCATCCAATTCAGCTTCAGCTAACCATTGGGCTGCACTGCGACCACTTGTTGGATCCATACGCATATCTAGTGGGCCGTCTTTCATGAAACTAAAACCACGCCCAGCATCATCTAACTGTGGCGACGACACACCTATATCTAATAAAATCCCGTCGACTTTACCAATGAGATCGTTTTGCTCTGCTACTTCGTAAAGTTTTGAAAAGCGAGTATGTGCAATTGCAAATCGCGGATCATCAGCAAACTTTTCAGCTGATTGTATTGCCTGCGGATCTTGGTCAATCGCTTGCAAACGACCTTCATTACCAAGGCGTGCTAATATTTGCCCTGAATGACCGCCACGTCCAAAAGTGCCGTCCATGTATATGCCGTCTGGCTTAATTGCAAGGGCATCTATGGTTTCGTCCATTAAAACGGATACGTGTTCAAATTGCGCTGTCATTAGCTATTATTTGCCTTTTATTGTGCTGTTAGAGAGTGAAATTATCTAAATCAGGGTGAGGTTCAAAATCACCAAGCCTCTCAAGCTCAGTATCTTGGCGCATTTGTTCGTTCCAACGCGCCTCATCCCAAATTTCAAACTTATTCATCAAACCAACCAACATTATTTTTTTGCCTAGATCTGCATGTGCACGCAATGAAGGCGCTAACAAAATCCGACCATTTTTATCAAGTTGATATTCTGTGGCATTCCCTAGCAACATACGCTGCATACGTCGAGCTCGTGGATTCATATTTGAAATTTTAGCTAAACGATTTTCTATTTCTTGCCACTCAGCAAGCGGATATAACCATAAGCACGGCTCATTTAGCGCAACAGTACAAATAACAGTTCCTTGGTCTTCAGATAGCAGAGATTCTCGGTACTTGGTTGGTACCGCAAAGCGTCCTTTATCATCCAAACTCAGTGAACTTGCGCCACGAAACATAAACAGCCTGCTTTAAATTATTTTAATCGCCTAGCGATTACTTTGATCCAGTTTGATCCACTAAAAACCACTTTTTACCACAGTCCTCCAGTTTAGGGCTTGACAAGCCTTTTTGTCAAGTAAGCTGACCAGCTTTAACGAGTCTCAAAGCTAGAAAAAATAAGGGTTCAAGCAAAGCGATTGAATTACGTGGGAAAAAGTGGAATAACAGCGAAAAAAAAATTTACTTAGTTTTAATATGCTTATTTCTACATGTTCTGCTTACTGAATAAACAATGAATATTTACAGTTTTTTAAGCATTTTCACCTTCTTTGTAAAATTTACCTAACCGTGTAGTAATAGTTACTGTTTTTTTAAATTACCAACCTTGACAAAACCAGGGGGAAACAAAAAAACACCTGAAATTCAACAGGTTAAAATAAAAGTTAAATTTGGTTTAATCATTGCATCATCTAAATCACTACTTAAATTTTTAACTTATTAAGGATTGATTATGGCTACTGCAACAAATACGAAACCAAACACAACTTCAGATGTTAAGCCTGACGTTAAACTAAAAAATACTGACTCGCCACTTACAGAGAAAGCCACATCAGCGGCGCACGATGCTGTAGATGCACTTTCTAGCAAAGCAGCAACAGCTGAAAGCAGTGTTCGTAAAGGCGCTTCTAGTTCAGCAGAAGCACTAAGCGAAAAACAACTTATTGCACGCGAAAAGCTGAGCGAATGCACTGCAAAAACGCGTGCTTTCGCTTCTGAAAACCCATTAGCAACTGCGGGCATTGCTTTTGCTGCTGGTATGTTAATTACATCATTATTTCGTCGTAAGTAATCAGTGATGAATAACCCACAAACAACCGCAACCAAGGATGGTAACGCGCAAAACCAAGCTACTGAGCAGCCAAGCCAAAAGGACTATTGGCAAGATCATATTGCAAAGCTTTTAGAGTACTCTAAGCAACTCAAGGATGATTACCAGACCCAAGGAGAGATCACCCATCAGCTTGCTAAAGCTGAATGGCGGTTGTCGCTTAGATCGCTTGCATTGATCACTATATTTTTAGGCTGTTTTGCCAGTGGCTTGGTTTTGTTGTGGGCAGGATTTCTAGGTGCTGTTGGATACGGTGTATATGATCTCTTTGGGTCGGTATGGCTGAGTATTGCAACAGCTACTTCACTGCAAGTTGCTTGTTTAGTATGGCTTTGGAAAAACACAGTTTACCTAAGCAATAAAATTGGTTTTAGTAAAACACTTAAAAGCTTAAAGCAGCTATTAAATTTACATGGGAATTAGTATGTTAGTAGATAATTTGATTAAGGCCCCAAACAAAAACGTTCAAGCTCTTAGTAAGCAAATGGATATGCGCAGTGAATTAAAACGCCAACACCATGCGGCGTTTCAATATCGGTTAAAACGTTTTGCAGCAACTAAAGTAGGACTAACAAGTGCTTTTTTAGCCGGTGCTGCTGTACAAGCAGGGAAAAGCGAAACCAGCTTGGTTAGAAAATATGGCTGGCTTGTTAGGCTACTCGCTTAAAGATAAATACCTCTACCGTGATCAGATAAGTAATCAATACTTGGACCACTTGGCACAACTTGTGTCGGGTTGATCATTGTATGGCTAAAATAGTAATGACGCTTAATATGATAAAAATCAACTGTTTCAGCCACACCTCTAACTTGATATAGCTCTCTAAGGTATCCGCTCAGTGCAGGGTAGCTTTCAATTGTGCGTAAATTACATTTAAAGTGACCAACGTACACACTATCAAACCGAATCAACGTAGTGAATAATCGCCAATCAGCCTCGGTGAGTTTGTTTGTGGCTAAATAACGCTGCTTGCTCAGTATCCCCTCTACTGTATCGAGTGCTTTAAATAAATCATTAAATGCCTCTTCATACGCATCTTGAGTTGTTGCGAAACCCGTACGATAAACTCCATTATTTATATCTGGATAAATCAACGCGTTTAATTCGTCAATTTTTAGTTGCAATTCTTCAGGATAAAAGTCATCGGTATTGCCTGTTAATTCATTAAATGCACTATTGAACATACGTATAATATCGGCAGACTCATTACTGACAATTTTATTTAGCTTTTTATCCCACAATACGGGAACGGTTACCCGCCCGGAGTACTTTGGGTTATTTTTTGCATAAACTTGATGTAAGTAATTACTATTAAATAAAGTATCGCCAGTACTGTGGTTTTTCGTATCAAAAGCCCAACCACTATCAAGCATATCAGGGCTAACAACCGACACAGTAATTAAATTTTCCAACCCTTTTAACGCTCTAAATATAAGCGTTCGATGCGCCCAAGGACACGCAAGTGATACATATAAATGATACCTGTTCGCTTGTGCTTTAAAACCGGCCTCGCCCGTTATTCCAGCACTGCCATCAGCAGTTATCCAATGACGTAACTGCGCAGCTTCACGCTCAAACTTTCCGTTACTTGAATCGGTGTCGTACCACTTATCTTGCCATTGACCATCAACTAATAATCCCATGAAACTCTCCTAAAAATAGGGTTAAATTTTGCCGAACTCGCCGTTTTGATAATCACGCACTGCTTGCTGTACTTCAGCTTGCGTCGTCATTACAAACGGCCCCATGTGAGCAATCGGTTGATTAAGTGGATCGCCTGCTAAAACCAAAACACCAGCGCCTTGCTCTGAGGTAATATTAATATTACTGTCTGGCTCTAAAATAAGTAACTTACCAGCTGGGATTGTTTGATCGTCGCTTGTTATTATTGAGCCGCTATGAATATAGATCATTACTTTTTGTTGGCTAAGAGGCTCCAAATGAACGCTTTTACCGGCGGGTAATGTAATGTCAGCAAGTAGAGCATTAGCAGCTAAACCCTGCAAACTACTTGTAAGCGTTTCACTTTCGAACTGCCACGATCCCGCAAGTGCTTTTAACGTCACACCGTGTGTATTTGTAAAACTCGGAGCTGAATTTTGCGTAGTATCTTGATAACATGGATCGCGCATCTTATCCAAACTTGGCATGTTGATCCAAATTTGAAAGCCATGCAATCCATCAACGGTATCAGCGAGTGGCATCTCACTGTGCATAACGCCGCGCCCTGTACTCATCCATTGCACATCACCTGCTTTAATTGCTTTTTTGTTACCCATTTGGTCACGATGTTCAAAGCCACCTTTTAAAATATAAGTAAACGTTTCAATCCCTCGATGGGGATGCTCTGGAAAACCTCCCATATAATCTTTTTTGTCGTCTGACTTAAGTTCGTCAATCATTAAAAATGGATCTAAATATTTACCATCAAATCCTGGGATACGACTAATACTTACGCCATCGCCATCTTGAGTTGCATAAGCTGTAAGCACTTTTGATATTTTCATTTTTTAATTCACTTTAAAAAAGAAGTTGATGAGGGTATTAAATCATTCATTAAATAAAACAACTATGTCTTTAAATTGGTCATAACATTCTAAAAAATAGAAAGTTATGCTTTATTGTTCATATTTCAAACCTTGTATTACCGTGGTTATTTTTACTTATTTTTTAAATATCCGCTTTATCAATTACTTAAATTGCTGAGTAATTGATTGTTAATCCTGAAGTACTAATGCAAAGTTGTTTAATAATGATTAGTAAAATTAGAATGCAGCTTGCTTTCGACGGCTTTGGTACAGGCTCCTCATCACTTACTTACAATAAATGGATACGACTACTTAAAAATAGAAATGATTTTATGGCGTTTCGAAAAATAAAAAATCATTCTATCTAAATAATCCAACAAAAAGTTTAACTGTTACGCAATAAATAATGAGTCTATGCGGTCAAGTTATGCAATCAGATAAAAGTGGTAGTAGGATAAAATATGGCGAAAGCAACACTAGAGCAGTGGAGAATGTTTAAGGCTGTTGTTGACCATGGTGGATTTGCTGGTGCAAGTGCAGCTGTTCATAAAAGCCAGTCAACGGTTCATCACGCAGTACAAAAACTAGAAGTCGCTTTGCAAATTAAATTACTTGAAGTAAAGGGTCGCAAAGCCTTTTTAACAGACAGCGGTAAACTTATTTTACGCCGCGCAGAGTTTTTAATTGAAGAAGCGAGTAAAATAGAATCTGTCGCCAATACGCTCAGCGAAGGTGTGGAGAGCACATTAAAAATTGCAGTTGATGAAGTATTCCCCCACCCCATTTTGTATCAAGCACTGGCCAGAACCAGTGAACTTTTCCCGCTTTTAAAAATCGATTTAATAGAAAGCGTGTTAACGGGCGCTAACGAGTTATTAAATAATGCCGTTGTTGATTTAGCTATTTCTTCAATTCCTATTTACGGTATTAGTTGTAACCAGCTTTGTGATATAGAATTTGTCGCTGTAGCACACCCAAATCATCCGCTGCATCAGCGCACAGAGACTTTGTCATTTCGTGATTTAAAATTGTATAGGCAAATTGTAGTTCGTGATTCTGGCACGCAAACTAGCCATGATGAAGGTTGGCTAGGCGCAGATATGCGCTGGACGGTTAGTCATTTACGAAACTCTATTGATATGGTTAGCCAAAATTTAGGTTATGCATGGCTTCCTCGTACACAAGTATCTCACCTAATTGAAGAGGAAAAATTAAAAGTACTAAATCTAGAGCAAGGGACAACCCGTGCCCTTAAGTTATATTTAATGTGTAATGACACAGACAGACTAGGGCCTGCTGCACAAGAGTTTAAAGAGCAATTAATTAACCTGAGTTTAGATTAACAATCTTTAACTCATCGCCCTAAGTTATAGTAAATTAAATCACTTGTTTTTCACATCGAGGTGGTCGGCTACATATGCGCCTCGATTGCCTCTTTTTTTTGCGGGGCCTATTGTGCTGTCTATCGCCGTTTGTTGTTCCGTTGCGGCGTTAGTCGAAGCGCCTAAAATAACAATATAGGCACTTATATAAAGCCACATTAACATAATAACTACCCCACCTAACGAGCCATAGGTTTCGTTATAGCTCGAAAAACGCGACACATAAAATGAAAAACCAATAGATGCCAAAATCCAAAGCATGGTAGCAATGGAGGATCCTATTGTGATCCAACGCCATTTAGCTGGCTTTCGGTGCGGGGCGTAGCGATATAAGAGCACTAATGTAAAATTAAATATTAAAGCCAATAATGGCCAAGAAATAAGCTTGATCAGTAAATCTATGCCTTCTTTAAGTCCAACTAAGTTAAGTACAATTGGCAAGATACCAATAATGATAAGTGAAAAAATAGCAACGATAATCGCACCCATAGAAAATAAAAAGCGCACTAGTAACGCTTTAAAAAATGAGCGTTTTTCGTATTCTCGATAACTAATATTACACGCAGTAATAAGCGCCTGACTCCCTTTAGAGCTACTCCAAATAGTAAGTACTAAAGTTCCCAATGCACTGATACTTAAACTAGCGTTTGAACTTTGAGCAAGACTTGAAACTTGAGACAAAATGAGTTCTCGTGAGCTGTCAGGTAATAACGTAACAAACAAACTCAAATGTTCACTAATATCAGTAGGAGAGGAAAAATAAGCATAAATAGAAACAACGGCGGCAATAGCCGGAAAAATAGCAAGCAGTGCATAAAACGCAACTCCTGCAGCAACAAGCGATAAATTGTCCTCGTTCATTTGCTTAAAAATACGCTTAACAATATCCCACCAACCTACTACAGGAATATGCACAGGTTGCGCTGCTTGCTGCCCTCGTTTAGTCTCTTTCATTCTAAATCCCAAAATTTGTGTTACGTTATCTCAGCAAAATGTTTGCCAAGTTATATTGAACATTTGGTACTAAACTTGCTGCTAACAATTATAAAAACTAAACACGGATGACAGCCATGCCCAGTAGCCAAGCAAACAACATAGTACAAAATAATGCCCCTCTCATAACACATAGTTTTGAAGGTGATATACTTTCATGGCATTTTTTCCACGAACAAAGTCTGCAATTACTGCACGCAACAGCGCAAATATTACCCACTCTATTACTTGGCACAGTCCTTTTAGTACTAAGCTATTTAATCGCAGGGCCGCTTTCGCGACTACTTATAAAACCCATCGATTATATGACCGACAGTAAACTCGTTCACTTAGTCGCAAGGCGCAGTATTAGCACCTTAATTATTTTATTAGGCGTGTACTTATTTTTACGTTTAGCTGGGCTTACTGAGTTTGCAGTCGCTATTATGAGTGGAACAGGATTAATAGGCTTAATATTAGGTTTCGCTTTTAGAGACATAGCAGAAAATTTCATCGCCAGTTTATTACTAAGCATACAAAGACCTTTTAAAATTGATGATGTAATAGAGGTAGATAATCGCTTAGGGATCGTTAAAAAAGTAACCGCACGGGCAACAACACTAGTGGATTACGATGGTAATCATATTCAAATACCAAATGCGACTGTGTACAAAAACACCATTAAAAATCTCACCGCCAATCCCAAAATGCGCGGTAAAGTAGAAATAGGTATTGGCTATGATAACGATATACGCAATGCACAAACTCTCGCACTCGACATTGCCAATCAGCAAAGTGCCGTACTAAGCGACCCACCAGCGCAAGTATTAATAAAAAACCTTGGCTCATCCACTATTAACTTTACCTTGTTCTTTTGGGTTAATAGCGAGCAGCACAGCCCATTAAAAGTAGGCTCACAACTTATGCGAGAACTTGTCAACGAATTTACAAAGCACAATATCAGCATGCCTGACGACGCAAGAGAGCGTATTTTACTTACCCCTGCTAACGAAACTATTTTTGGTTCAGAGCAAAAACAATCACCAAAAGTAAAAAACATAGTTAACGAAACAGACGATAAAACTAAAACACTCGATGATGTGAGCAGTGATACTGACGAAATACGTGAACAAGCAGATAAATCAAGAGATCCTGAACAAGGAAAAAATATTATTTAACCTGAACTCTGATTAAGAGATTTTCAGTGAAAACAAGGCTAATTTGCGCGTTAATAGCTGGCCTACTGCAAATAAATTTAATGCAGTTAGCGCTGACAATAACTGCTTGAGATAGATTTATTATCCAGAGTTCAGGTTCTTTATTATAAACACTGCGCATTTGCAGCTTAGCTTGCTAAAATAGGAAAAAATATGTTTTAAGTAAAACAATATGGCATTAACTACTACCTATACACTTGATAGACCTTACTTTTATGAATGCTTCGATGAGTCGCTTCCTTATAGTAAACGTGCGCAACCTAAATATTTTCTACTCGTGCTATTAACAGCACTGGGTTTGTTTGGTATTTATGGTTTAAATGATCATTACTTAGGTTCTTTTTTAATCATGCTGGCAATTCTTGAATGCGTTGCCTTTTACTATCGTCGTCCTTGGTGGGTAACCAGACAAATGCTCAGCAGAGCGTCTGGCTCAGAAGTCACCCTTACTTTTGATGAAGAAGGCATTAAATCGGTTAATCATTACAAAAACTATCAATTAGTATGGCAAGATATAAACGAAGTTATAGATACAGAGCGCGGATTATTATTAAAAAATAAACGTGGTATGCAATATATTTCAAAACAAATTTTAAGCCCCGAAATTATTAATTATATAAACAAAAAAGCCACTCAATGAGTGGCTTTTTTGTTTAGCTAGGTAAATTACTCAGCTATTTTATACCAATCTGCTTATATATGAGGTCTATTTAACGTTGAGAAAATTACGCTAGAACTAGGC